>CALDVP010000140.1 GCA_937924195.1 uncultured Lysobacterales bacterium | reverse complement strand
GGCGACGGCGAGCACGCGACCGAGCGCCGAGGCCGCGATCGGCGCACCGGCGGCGCGCGGGGCGTAGGACTCCTCGATCGCGAGCGCGACCGCAGGCTCGATTCCCTGCGCCAGCGCGTAGTGGCGGCCCATCGTGCCCTGCAGTTCCGGGAACTCGCCGACCATGCGCGTCATCAGGTCGCATTTCGCCAGCGCGGCGGCGCGGGTCGCGAGCGCGCCGTCGACGCCGAGCCGGTTCGCGATCACGCGCGCGAGCTCGGCGACGCGACAGCTCTTGTCCCACCGCGAGCCGAGCTCGCGCTGCCAGGTGACGTGCTTCAACGCCTCGTGCTGGTCCGCGAGCGGGGTTTTCAGATCCTCGTCGACGAAAAAGCGCGCATCGGCGAAGCGCGGGCGGATCACGCGCTCGTAGCCGCGGCGGACTTCGTCCGGGTCGCGAGAGACGATGTTGGCGACGCCGATGAAGCGCTCGGTCAGCCGGCCCTCGACGTCGAGCACGGCAAAGAACTTCTGGTTGGCCTCCATCGTTCCGATCAGCGCTTCCTGCGGCACGCGCAGGAACTCGCGCTCGAAGCTGCACGTGATCGCGGACGGCCATTCGACCAGCGCGTTGACCTCCTCGAGGTTCGCATCGGTGATCCGGGCCCGCCCGCCCGCCGCGCGCGCGGCGGCCTCGACCTCGGCGCGGATCGCGGCGCGGCGCTCGTCCGGATCGACCAGCACCTTGGCCGTGCGCAGCGCCTCGACGTAGTCGTCGGCCGCAGCGATTTCGACCGGATGGTTGGCCATGAAGCGGTGGCCGCGGCTGACACGACCGGCGACGTGGCTGAAGGCAGCGAGCGGAACGATGTCGGCCCCGTACAGCGCCACGAGCCACAGCACCGGTCGCGCAAAGGCATACGCGTGCGCACCCCAGCGCATCGGCTTTGGGATCGGCATCGCCGCGACCGCCTCGTCGAACACCGACTGGACGAGATCCACCGTGCGCGCGCCGGGACGGATCACGCGATGGACGAAACGCTCGCCCTTGGCATCGGTGACGCGCCCGAGCGCGGTCCACGCGACGCCGGCCTTGGCCGCGAAACCCTCGAGCGCCCGCGTCGGCGCACCGCTCGCGTCGAGCGCGACGTTGACGTAGGGACCGGGTACCTCGCTGCGCTGCTCGGGCTGCTCGGCGGCGACGCCGGCGATCCACACGGCGAGCCGTCGCGGCGAATGAAGTGCGCGCACGGCGCCGATCGCGACGCCGCGGCGCGCAAGGCCCTGCGCGATGCCGTCGGCGAAGGCACTCGCGAGTTCCGGCAGCGCCTTGACCGGCAGTTCCTCGACGCCGATCTCGATGAGCAGCGGCGCGCTCATGCCGCCACCGCCGGCGCGTCGAGGCCGAGGCGCGCGCGCTCGGCTGGGTCCTTCAGGCCAGGGAAGCCGAGCTTCCGGCGCTGCGCGTGGTAGCACTCGGCCACCGCGCGGGCCAGCGTGCGCACGCGCAGGATGTAGCGCTGGCGTTCGGTGACGCTGATCGCTCGGCGCGCATCGAGCAGGTTGAAGGCGTGCGAGGCCTTGCAGACCTGATCATAGGCCGGCAGCGGCAGTCCGAGCGCGACCAGCTTGAGCGCCTCGCGCTCGCAGACGTCGAACCACTGGAGCAGTGATCCCGTGTCGGCGTGCTCGAAGTTGTACGCGCTCTGCTCGACCTCGTTCTGGTGGAACACGTCGCGGTAGGTCACCGGCCCCTGCGGGCCGATGGTCCAGACGAGGTCGTAGACGCTGTCGACGTTCTGCAGGTACATCGCGAGCCGCTCGAGGCCGTAGGTGATCTCGCCCATCACCGGCCGGCACTCGAGGCCCCCGGCCTGCTGGAAGTAGGTGAACTGGGTGACTTCCATGCCGTTCAGCCAGACCTCCCAGCCGAGGCCCCAGGCGCCGAGCGTCGGCGATTCCCAGTTGTCCTCGACGAAGCGCAGGTCGTGCACGTGCGGATCGATCCCGAGCGCCTCGAGTGAGCCGATGTAGCGCTCGAGGATGTCGTCGGGGTTCGGCTTCATCACCACCTGGTACTGGTAGTAGTGCTGTAGCCGGTTCGGGTTGTCGCCGTAGCGGCCGTCGGTCGGCCGGCGCGAGGGCTGCACGTAGGCCGCGTTCCACGGCTCGGGCCCGAGCGCGCGCAGGAAGGTCGCGGGGTGGAAGGTGCCGGCGCCGACCTCGGTGTCGAGCGGCTGCAGCAGCACGCAGCCCAGCTGCGCCCAGTAGCGATTCAGGGTCTGGATCAGGTCCTGGAACGACGGTCCGGCCATCGCGCGGCTCGCGGCAAAGGGCCGCGTAGTATAAGGGTCGCCGTCCCCGTGCCCGGCCCGATCGATGTCCGCGACGCCCGTATCCGCGACCCCACCGAAGGCCAAGACGCGCGCGCTCGGCTTCACTGCAAACAAGCGCCTCGACCTCGACGAGGTGCTCGCGATCCTGATGGCCGACGGCGCGATCGCGGAGCCCGAGGCGCGCCGTGTCCGGACTTCGCCGCGCGGCCATGGTCGTAGCGAACTGCACCCGCTGCTGGTGGTCGCCAACGCGAAGCTCCTTCACGCGAAGGACGGCGCGGCGCTGACGCTCGACTGGCTGACCGAGTGGCTCGCCGCGCACGCGGGGTTGCCGTTCGTCCGGATCGACCCGACCAGGATCGACGTCAACGCGGTCGGCCAGCTCGTCACCGCGCAGTACGCCGCCCGCCATCGCATCCTGCCGATCGCGATCGATGACCGTGCGATCACGGTCGCGACCAGCGAGCCCTTCGACGCGCGCTGGGTCGACGATCTCGCCCAGGTCACGCGGCGCGAGGTGCGGCGCGTGGTCGCGAACCCGCTCGACGTCAATCGCTACCTGATGGAGTTCTACGGCGTCACCCGCGCGGTCGCGCGGGCGAAGGACGCCAAGGCCGAGGACACGACCTCGAGGCTGCTGAACTTCGAGCAGTTGCTCGAGCTCGGCAAGGGCGGTGAGGTCGGCGCCGACGACCAGCACGTCGTGCGCATCGTCGACTGGCTGCTGCAGTACGCCTACGACCAGCGCGCCTCGGACATCCATCTCGAGCCGCGCCGCGAGGTCAGCCGGGTGCGCTTCCGCATCGACGGCGTGCTGCACAAGGTGTTCGAGCTGCCGACGCCGGTGATGCTGGCCGTGACCAGCCGCATCAAGATCCTCGGGCGCATGGACATCGCCGAGCGCCGCCGGCCGCAGGACGGACGCATCAAGATGCGCACTCAGGGCGGGCGCGAGGTCGAGATGCGGCTGTCGACGATGCCGACCGCGTTCGGCGAGAAATGCGTGATGCGCATCTTCGACCCCGAGCTGGTGCTGAAGAGCTTCTCGCAGCTCGGCTTCAGTGCCGACGAGGAGGCGATGTGGCGGCAGATGGTCGAGCGCCCGAACGGCATCGTGCTGGTTACCGGACCCACCGGCTCGGGCAAGACCACGACGCTCTACACCACGCTGAAGCACCTCGCGACCCCGGACCTCAACGTCTGCACGATCGAGGACCCGATCGAGATGGTCGCGCCCGAGTTCAACCAGATGCAGGTGCAGCCGCAGATCGACCTCACCTTCGCGGCTGGGGTGCGGACGCTGCTGCGCCAGGACCCCGACATCATCATGGTCGGCGAGATCCGTGACCTCGAGACCGCCGAGATGGCGGTGCAGGCCTCGCTGACCGGGCACCTGGTGCTCTCGACGCTGCACACCAACGACGCGCCGAGCTCGCTCGCGCGCCTGCTCGACCTCGGCGTGCCGCACTTTTTGCTGCAGTCGACGATCGCCGGCATCGTCGCGCAGCGGCTCGTGCGCCGCCTCTGCCCGCACTGCGCGAAGCCTTCGCTGCCGGATCCCGGAAAGTGGGCTCTGCTCGCGCTCGATGGCGATCTGCCGATGCCGAAGTCGGTGATGAAGGCGATCGGTTGCCACCACTGCCGCAACACCGGCTACCTCGGCCGCGTCGCGATCTACGAGATGCTGCCGCTGACGCCGAAGCTCCGGCACCTGATTCGCCCCGGCCTCGACCTGCCGGCCTTCCGCGCGGCCTGCATCGCAGAAGGACTGCGCACCCTGCGCCAGTCTGCCGCCGACCAGGTCGCGACGGGCGTCACGACGATCGAGGAAGTGCTGACCGTGCTGCCGGTGGGGGAGTGAGCCGACCCACGTGCGGTCGCCGTTGCCCGCAGCCGCGGGCACGCCCGGCCCGGATCGCGTCGCGCGCTCGGCCGCCCCAGAGCGCTGGCCCTGGCCGGCGCGGGAGCATCACCGTCTGGCTGCCGCAGGTCTCCGCCGTGCCTCAGCCTGTATTGCGGCCGATGGCCTCCTCGATACGCTTTTCGGTCTTCCACTGGCCGAGCGCGTAGACGGCCCACAGGGCGGCTGGGAACCAGCCGATCAGCGTGAACTGCAGGATCAGGCAGACCACACCGGCGATCGGGCGCCCGATCGTGAAGAAGACGAGGAAGGGCAGGAAGATCGCGAGCAAAAGGCGCATGGGGGTCTCCGGCGCGCGGTGGACGTCGGGCCGCTGCGCCGCGCATGTTGCGGCCAGCGCGGCCGTCACGCAAGGGTGATTTTCGACACGCCTTCGGTGACCGTTCGGTCGCGGCCGGCAATCGTGCGACGGGCGCGCGCCTTGCAGCGCGCGGGTCCTCGACGCAGGCCGCTGCGCCCATCGACAATCGCGGTTTTACACGAGCGCCCGCTCATGCTCGGCGACCTCCTGCGACGCGCCGTCGATGTCCGATCCCTGCTGGCTGCCCGGCGCGAGGCGCGCGCCGCGCGCCATGACGGTCGCGGCGACCTCGAGCTCGAGTTCTACCAGGCCTGCTTCGGCAACGACTACCTGCACGCCGGATACTTCGACCCAATCCCCGACGATCCCGAGGAGATCAGCCTCGCGGATCTCAAGCGCGCGATGCAGGCGTACACCGACCTCGTCGCGACGCGGGTGCCGGATGGCGCGCGCGTGCTCGACGTCGGCTGCGGCACCGGGGGCCTGATCGGCCAGCTGCGCGCACGCGGCGTCGAAGCGATGGGCTTGACGCCGAGTGCCGCGCACGCGCGCTACGTGCGCGAGCGCCACGGCTGCGAGGTGGTCGAGGCGAGGCTCGAGGCGATCGACATCGAGCGCTGGCGCGGCCACTTCGACGTGCTGACCAGCATGGAGTCCTTCCACAACGTGCCACCGGATCGCGGCGTGCCGGTCATGCGCGCGCTGCTCGCGCCCGGCGGACGCTGGGTCAATATCGACTACTACCGGCTGCGCGCCGACACCCGCAACCGCTCGGGGCGCCTGCTCGACGACTATCGCCGCGCGCTCGACGCGGCCGGCTTCGAGGTCGTCGAGGAGATCGACGTCAGCGCAAACACCGCGCCGTCGATGGCCTTCGCGCACCTCGTCGCATCGCGGATCGTGCTGCCGATGATCGACTTCGGCATCGGACGCTTCTTCTTCAAGCGTCCGGTACTGCGGTATCTGACCCAGGACGTCGTCGCGCGTCAGCGCGCGCGGGTCCGGATCGACGGCATCGATCCTGCGACGCTCGCGCGCGAGAAGCGCTACCTGCTGCAGGTGTTGGCGCCGCGCTGAGGGATCTCGCGCGAAAGCGGGATCGAGCCCGGCAAGCCCCGCCCGACAGGGTCGCGGGTTTCGGCAGAGCGGCTCGCCCTGCTCGGGCCGAGGCGCACCGACCCGTCGCATGCCATGCACCGGCCAAGGCCGGCGCTACGGGGCTGCGAGGTTTTGTAGAGCGGGGCTGGCCCCGCTCGAGCCGAGGCGCACCGATCCGTCGCATGCCATGCGCCGGCCAAGGCCGGCGCTACGGGGCGCGAGGTCATGTAGAGCGGGGCTCGCCCTGCGGGTGCCTTATCGCGTCGGATCGCCTGCAGGGGCGGGCGCGGACCGAGCGTCCCTGCGCGTGCCCTTGCGGCAGGCGTCGGAGCAATGGCGCACCTCGTCCCAGACACGTTCCCACTTCTTGCGCCACTGCATCGGACGCCCGCAGGTGATGCAGGTCTTCGTCGGGCGCTCGTATGGCGGTCGATGGCGCGGCATGATCAGGGCCGCGTCGGCGAAACTCGACGGGCGCGCCGGCGCGCCGGAAGGGCAACCGGTGGCATCCCACCGACGCCGAACAGCTCGCCCTGCGGCTTCGGTGGCGCCGGGCGTTCTTCGACCCGTCGCTTGCGCGAACCGTGTCTCGCCAGCACCGTGCGGTTGAGCTCGCTCATGCCCGGCCGCCTGCGCCAGGCGATCAGCCGCGTGCGGGCCTCGCGCGCCGCCTGCTCGTGGTCGACGACGGGCCGCGGGTAGTCGCGACCGATCACGCAGCCGGTGACGAGTTGCACCGCCATCGGCATCAGCCAGGGCGTGTGGACGTAGGCCTCCGGTAGCCCCGCCAACTCCGGAACCCAGCGCCGGATGAAGGCGCCGCCCGGGTCCTGATCGCGCGACTGCTTGATCGGGTTGTAGATGCGCGGGATGTTGATCCCGGTGACGCCAGACTGCATCTGCACCTGCGGCCAGTGGATGCCGGGCTCGTAGTCGGTGAAGCGCCGCGCGAGCACGAGCCCGGTCTCCCGCCACGGCAGCCACAGGTGATAGCTCGCGACCGCGACCAGCATCGCGCGCATCCGGAAGTTGATCCAGCCAGTGGCGGCCAGCATCCGCATGCAGGCATCGACGAAGGGCCAGCCGGTCGCGCCGTCCCGCCACGCGGCGAATCGGGCCGGATCGGGCGCGCCCGGGCGCATGCCGTCGTAACCGCGGTGGACGTGTTCGAACTCGATCGCAGGCTCGCTCTCGAGCTTCTGGATGAAGTGACAGTGCCAGTGCAGGCGCGACTCGAAGGCGGCCAGCGCCCGACGCCACGGGCCCGCGTCGGGACGATCGGCGAGCGCGATGCGCCGCGCCCGCACGGCATGCACGACCTCGCGCAGGCCGAGCGTCCCGGTCGCGAGATGCAGCGATAGCCGCGAGCACGACGATTCGGCCGTGACCGGGCTCGACATCTCGCGGTGGTAGTTCGCGCCGCGCCCGGACAGGAAGGATTCGAGCAGCGCGAGCCCCGCGCGCCGGCCGCCGTGCTGGCGACCGGGGCAGGCATCGTCGGCGAGGCCGAGGTCGGCTGCGGCCGGGATCGGTCCCGGGTCGAGACTCGGAATCGGTGCCAGCGCAGCGGGCGTTGCGGCTTGCGGCGCGCGCATCAGCGCTTCCCATTGGCCGACCCACGCCTTGCGCCACTTCAGACCTCGGACGACGCCGAAGGCGCGAGGCTGATGCCACGGGATTCCGTGCGCGCGCGCCCAGGCCTCCACCCGTCGATCGCGCGCGAAGGTCCAGGCGTTGCCGGTCTCCATGTGCGACCACAAGGACGCGATGCCCTGGGCGTGTCGCAGCGATTCCAGCACCGCGACCACGTCTCCGACGCGCACGATGAGCGGCTGGCCGAGCGCGGCGAGCGCCGCACGCAGTTCGATGAGTCCCTCGCGCAGCGCCTCCCATTGGCGAGCGCTGGCATCGGGCTCTCGCCAGAGCCCGGGTTCGGCAACGTAGAGCGGCAGCACCGGGCCCCGCGCCGCCGCTTCGGACAGCGGTGCGTGGTCGCCGACTCGCAGATCGCGCTTGAACCAGACGACATGGACGGGTGAGATGGGCATCGCGCCAGTTTCGCCGTCGGCGGTCGCCGCGCGGTGAAGCCGGTCCTGGCCCGCATGCGGTCGAGGCAAGAAAAAACCCCGCGCGATCGCTCGCGCGGGGCCGATTCGACTTGCGCAGGAGCCGGGATCAGACTGCCGTATGGCGCATCACTCGAAGCCGTTGCGGAACAGGAGGTCACCGCCGGTGCAGACGCCCGGTCCTGGCGAGCAGATCGGAGCCGGCAGCGTCGCCGGCAGCACGCGGCCCGGGGTGACGACGGGCTGGTTGAACGAGGACTGGGTGAAGTCGGTCCCCGAGTTGGCCTTCTGGACGCCGACCGTGGCGCTGGCCCCGTTCGCGATCGCCGCCGCCGTGCCGGTCTGCACGTACCGGTACTCGAAGGCGCCCGCCGTCCCCTCGTTCAGGATCACGGCGAAGTTGACGGTCTGAGTCGAGCCTGCTTCGGAGAACTGTTTTCCGCGCCATTCAATGACGAACTGGCGATTCGGCGCCGTGCCGATGGTCTGCGTGTAGATGCCGCCATCGGTCGTGCGCAGGTCGAGGTCGTCCCAGAACGGCATCAACACCGGAACCGTGGCACCGAATGCGCCGGCGGGCAGCGCCGTGTTCGAAAACGCCGTCGCGCCGCCGGTCGGGACGAACTGGACGTTGCCGTTGGTGCTGACGCGAACCACGGTGCCGGATGCCACCGGCTGGTCGTAGATCGCGGTGGCGAACGGGATCGTCACGTCGACCAGGGCGTCGTCGGCGCTGCTCCCGGGCACCAACGATCCGTCGGGCGGGATGACGGCTCCGCTACCTGGCGCACCAAACGTGTAATTGCCTCCCGCTTGCCCCACCGGGATCGAGAAGTTGAACGTCACCGGAGAACCGCCACCGGTGAGCGTGACGGTCTGGGTCAGGTCGACGGTGCTGCCGCAGGCGACGCTGCTGTCGGTGCTGATCTGGAAAGCGTCGATATTGAGCGCATTGCCACCGCCGGCGGCGAGATCGGGATAGGCCGAGTTGGCCTGTGCGATCGATACGCCGGGCGTCGTGGTCGACAGCACCGAGCTGATCGCCGTCGCCGCGTTGGTGCCGGTGTTGGTCAGGCGGATGTTGAGGTCGTTGCACTCGTTCGGCTCGAGGATGCCGTTGCCGGTCGTCAGCGTGCGCGTGGTCTGCTCGAGTTGCGCCGAAATCACGGCGATCGAATAGCCGCGTCCGCCGGCGCAGCCATCGGCGTCACTCGCGGTGACCGAGAAGCCGAAGGTTCCAGGCGTGGTCGGCGTACCCGAGAGCACCCCGGTCGGCGACAACACCAGTCCAGGCGGCAGCGCTCCAGCGGCAGAGAACGTATAGGGCCCGCTGCCACCGGAGGCAGTGAAGTTCTGCGTCGGATAGGGAACGCCGCCGACGACGTTGGTCGGCAAACTGCCCGGCGTGATCGTGAACTCGGGGCACTCCGTCAGCGGGTCGCTGTTGTATACCTTGAGCGCGAAATCCTGGTTCGGTCCGCTGATCGTCGGGTCGGCCGGTGCGCTGACGTTGGTCGCCGCGATCGTGATGTTGAACGGACCCGAGACGCCCGCTGGAAGGAACACAGCCTCCATGTTGTTGCGGGCATCCGCTGTGCCGCCGGTGACCGAGTTGGCGCCCGCGAAACGGTTGCCCAGATAGGTCTGTCCGCCGACCGTGACCCGGAGGTCGAGATTGTTGACGAAGGTGTTGCCGGTCGTGGAGCCGGGAACATCGGTCCAGGCCAGGACCACGCGGAAGGGCTTGTCCGACGCACTGACCGTGCCGCGAAAACTCCTCACCTGGCCCGAATTCGTGAAGCGATCGGCCGGTAGCTGATCGCGAAATGCACGCGGCGTCGAATCGAAGGCGCGCTCGAGGTTCATCCGCCCCAAGCCCTGATTGTTCGAGGGCAAGTTGTCGGTCAGCGTTGCCATGTAGGTGGCCGTTCCCGCCAACCACGCCTTGGTCATCGCCGGCGATGGCGGGTCGAAACTCTGGTTGATGAACCACTGGCGCAGCAGGGCCGCAGCGCCAGCGACCGCCGGGCCCGAGAACGAGGTCCCGTTGCCGGTCCGGTAGAACCGCTGTTGGACCGGTGAGGTCGGAAGGAACGTTCCCGTGTAGCAAGGATTCCAGTTGCCCGGGGGTGCCGTCGAGCGGTCGTTCATGACCACGCCACCGGCGATGTTGGTCGCCGGTGCGATCAGATCAGGCTTGATGCGACCGTCGGCGGTCGGCCCGCGGCTCGACGAGTTGTACATCGCATCGGCGTTCACTGCATCGCCGACGCCCGGTCGGACGTTCTGGGAGCCGCCGACCGCGATCACGTTCTTGCCGGTCGCCGGTGCGCCCATCGTCTGCGTGCCCGGCCCGGAGTTGCCGGCCGAGACGACGACCACATACTCCTGGTTGCCGGGTGCCGGATGCGTCGATCCGGTCGGCTGGGCATCGCGAACCAGGCCGTCGTAGGCCTGCGAGTTGGCGTTGTAGCCACCGCTGACCGCCGCGCCCCAACTGTTGTTGCTGATCCTGGCGCCATTGACGTTGGTGCCGAGGTTCGAATAGGCGCGCGAGGTCGAATTGACGACGTTCGGGTTCGTAAAGGTGCCGCCGGTCGTGAAAAAGACCGAGTTGCCGATCCGAGCGAAGGGCGCAACGCCTCCGGCGTAATGGAAGTTGTCGTCCCCATGTGGGAAGGACCGGCTGACGCTGGCGACATTCCCGGAGACGACATGGCTCGTCCAAGTGCCGTGCCCGATGCCGCCGCAGCCGGTGAGATCGGTGGTCCCGGCAGTGCCCTCCTGCTTGTTGTAAACGACGAGGCTGCGGGACGGATCGAGCGGTGAGCCAGGATCGCCGCCCTTCCAGAGTGCGAAGTGATTCGGCTGCGTCGTCCCGTTGTCGAGGCCCTGATCCGAGACGTCGACGCTGAATCCCGAGGCATCGAACTGCGCCTGGGTGAAGCCGACAGAGGCCAGCCAGTCGAGATACCCGACACCTCCCGTTCCGCCCGGTGGCACCGGCACCGTGTTGCCACCCGACGTGGTCAGGCGGTTCGCGAGAATCAGATTTTGCCGCTCATCGAGCAGCGTCGGCGTCATGTCAGGCTGGATCGAGATCACGTCCGGCCGGCTCGCGATCGCCGACAGCGCACCGAACGGAACGCGAGCTTCGACGTTGACGTAGTGACGAAACTGCCACACGCGGCTTTCTGCGAAGTCGGCGCTGCGAATCAGGGACAGCGTGTCGGGGTTGCTGGCCGGATCGGCGATCAGTTGGATCGTGTAGAAGTCCGGCTGTACGCCCTTGCTCTCGAGCTCGTAGACCCGCGCATCGATCTTGAGCTCGCCGGCGAACAGGCCCTCCCAACGCACCCCGCTGTCCGGGGAGCGGCCGAGGTCGCGGACGCGCGACAGCGCCAAGGCATCGCCATAGACGAGATAGGCGAAGTCGGGAATGAAGTCGACGATTTGGACGCCGGCGGCCTCGAGGGATTCGTACCAACGACGTTGGATCGGTCCTTCGAACTGGACCAGGTGCAGTTGCTTGCCGTTGCTTTTGGGGAGGGCATCCCGCAGCGCATCGGCCTGCTTCGACGATGGATCCAGCAGCCGTGCGTTGAGTCGGATCACGCCCTCGTCCGGCGCTGCGGCACCGGCCGTCGCGGTGACGGCCACGAACAACGACGTCGCCAGCGCGTGGCGGACGGCAAGGCTGAGGCGGGCGGCACGCGGCGCGTGCCCGGAACGGTGCGACATGGGAACCCCTCTCCAAGGAAGTCAGGCGAACGCGAGCCGATTCGCCCACGTGCCGCCGGACCATAACCATTTGAACGGCGGCTGACCAGTGACCCCCCGCACGTCTTCACGAGCGCGGGTTGACGGAGCCGCAGCGTGTGCTGTTCACCTCACCGAGCCGCCGATCCTTGGTCCACAGGTCGGCGAAACAGACTGACTTCAGGCTCCAGTGAGGCCCCATCGGTTTACCCTCCACCCATGCCCAGCCGCCAAACGCCCGACACTGGCCGTTCTCGTCGACTGCTCGCCGGTTCGTGCATGGCCATGGCCCTGATGCTGACCGTGCCCTCGCCGGGCCATGCCCAGCGCACGCCGCCGGCGGCGGTGATCCTGAAGCCCCCGATCGCCGAGCCCTATCGCCAGCGCGACGATGCGGCGAGGCTGCCGGACGACCGGCGCGCGATGAACCTCGTCTTCATGGATCGTTACGTGGTCGAGCGACCGGACGATCCCGCCGGCTTTGCGCAGCGCGCGTTCCTGCTGGCCGGCGCGGGTGATGCGGCCGGCGCACGGCGCGACCTGCGGCGGGCGCTGTCGATCCGGACGAGCGATGCGTTCGTCGCGCGCCATGTGCGCTGGAGCGGTGGCTGGACACGCTTTCTGCTGGATGATCCCGACGGTGCGCTCGAGCTGTGGCAGGACGCCCTGCGCCGACACGGTGGTACCCCGGCGTGGGCGCCCTATACGCTGGCGATCGGCTACTGGGCCGCGGGCGACCGCGCCGAGGCACTGCGCTGGTACGACCGCGCCGCCCGCGACTTCCCCGATCGCTGGGCGACGCCGGCCGGAGTCGGCTTTGCGACGCGCACCTGGGGCGACAAGGAACGCGCCACGATCGAGGCGATCTTCCGCGCGTGGTCGAACGAGCAACGCCTGCGACGCACGCAGGTGCCGACCTGAGGCCCGCGGTCGGCGCCGATATCATCGCGTCCTTCCAAACCCGAAGTGCAATGCCATGACCAAGCCGGTGCCCGATCGCCTGTCCGCCGACCCCAAGAGCAAGTTCCACGATGCCGAACTGCTGGAGCAGGGGGTCGGCATCCGCTTCAACGGCGTCGAGCGCCACGACGTGCACGAGTATTGTCTCAGCGAAGGCTGGATCAAGGTGCCGGTCGGCCGCACGCTCGATCGGCGCGGCCAGCCGATGTGTTTCACGCTCCGCGGTCAGGTCGAGGCGTGGATCAAGTCGGACGACGCGGGCGAAGCCGCGTCGGAACCGCCCGCCGCGTCCTGAAGCGGTCGCAATCCGCCGCCGGGCGAGCCCATCGGGTGCGCCCTGGCGCAGCGGGGGAATGCGGCGCCCAAGTCATCGCGCGCCGATGCGCACCCCATTCGCTTCCAACACGCGCCGTCCGGGTCGCCGGGTAGCCCTCAGGCCGCGCGCGCGAGTGCCTCCGGGTTGCGCCACGCCTCGAGCAGCTCGGCCTCGCGCCGCTGCGCCTCGGCGAGGTGCCGTTCCTTGACGTGCCCGTAGCCGCGGATGTGTTCAGGGATCGACGCGATCTCGACCGCCAGCGCGAGGTTTCCGGCATCGAGGCCCGCCAGCAGCTCGTCGATGCGCGCAAAGTAGTCCTCGATCAGCTGCCGCTCCATGCGGCGCTCCGCGGTGCGGCCGAAGGGGTCGAGCGCCGTGCCGCGCAGGAACTTGAAGTGCCGCAGCACGCGGAAGGCGTGCCGGATCCACGGCCCGTACTCGGCCTTGACCAGGTGCCCGTCGGCGTCCTTCTTCGCCAGCAGCGGCGGTGCAAGGTTGAAGTGCACCTTGAAGTCGCCGGCGAAGGTGCGGTCGAGCTCGGCCCAGAAGCCGGGCTGCGAATAGAGGCGCGCGACCTCGTATTCGTCCTTGTAGGCCATCAGCTTGAAGGCGTAACGGGCGACGGCCTCGGTCAGCGCCGTGCTGCCGGGCACGCGCTGAGCCTCGGTACCGCGGACCTTCTCGACCAGCGCCGCGTAACGATCCGCATACGCCGCGTTCTGGTAGTCGGTGAGAAAGGCGCGCCGCCGACTGATGCGCTCCTCGAGCGTGGCCGACAGCGCCCGGTCATCGATGGTGCCGACCGTAGGTGCCTCGACTGCGGCATCGAGACCGGAGGCACGACGCACCGAGGCTGGATCGTGCGCGGCCATGCGGCCCCAGTTGAACGCGGTCTTGTTCATCTCGACCGCGGCGGCGTTGAGCTCGATCGCGCGCATCAGCGCCTCGAGGCTCACCGGGACGAGGCCCTTCTGCCACGCGTAGCCGAGCATGAAGAGGTTGGTCGCGATCGAATCGCCGAGCAGCGCGGTCGCGAGTTCCGTCGCCTCGATCAGGTCCGGTTCGCGGCCGCCGAGCGCGGTGCGCACGGCCTCGACGATCTCGCGAGCCGGGAACTGCATGTCCGGCTTGCGCGTGAAGGTGCCCGGCATCGCCTCGTAGGTGTTCAGCACGCAGGCGGTGCGGTCGGCGCGGATCTTGCTGAGCGCCCAGTAGTCGTTGACCACCACCATGTCGGCGCCGAGCACGAGGTCGGCTTCGCCCGCGGCGATGCGTACCGCGTGGATGTCCGACGGTGCCTTCGCGATGCGCACGTGCGTGGTCACCGCGCCGCCCTTCTGCGCCAGACCCGTCTGGTCGAGCACGGTCGCGCCCTTGCCTTCGAGGTGGGCGGCCATGCCGAGCAGCGCGCCGATCGTGACGACGCCGGTGCCGCCGATGCCGGTCACGAGGATGTTCCAGGGCTGGTCGAGCGCGGGCAGGGTCGGCATCGGCAGGCTCGCCGGGTCGAGCGCCGCGCCGCTGCCCTTGGACTTGCGCAGGCCGCCGCCCTTGATCGTGACGAAGCTCGGGCAGAAGCCCTGGACGCACGAGAAGTCCTTGTTGCAGTTCGACTGGTCGATCGCGCGCTTGCGCCCGAACTCGGTCTCGAGCGGCAGGATCGACACGCAGTTCGACTTCACGCCGCAGTCGCCGCAGCCCTCGCACACGAGCGTGTTGATGAAGGTGCGTTTTGCCGGGTCCTCCATCAGCTTGCGCTTGCGGCGCCGGCGCTTCTCGGCGGCGCAGGTCTGGTCGTAGATCAGCACGCTGACGCCCGGCGTCTCGCGCAGGCGCTTCTGGGTCGCGTCGAGTTTCGCGCGGTCCACGAATTCGACCCCATCCGGGAAGATCGACGGGTCCGACCACTTCTCGATGTCGTCGCTCATCACGATGATGGTTCTGACGCCCTCGGCGCGGACCTGGTGCGCGATGTCCGGCACCGACAGCGTGCCGTCGACTGGCTGGCCGCCGGTCATCGCGACGGCATCGTTGTAGAGGATCTTGTAGGTGATGTTGACCTTCGCCGCGATCGCCTGGCGGATGGCCAGCGAGCCCGAATGGAAGTACGTGCCGTCGCCGAGGTTCTGGAAGACGTGGGTCTCGTTCGTGAACGGCGCCTGCCCGCACCAGGTCGCGCCTTCCCCGCCCATCTGGGTGAAGGTGTCGGTGCGGCGGTCCATCCACGTGACCATGTAGTGGCAGCCGATGCCGCCGAGCGCGCGCGAGCCCTCCGGTACCACGGTCGAGGTGTTGTGCGGGCAGCCCGAGCAGTAGTGCGCGGCGCGCGGAAAGTTCGGGCGCGGCAGCGCGAGCTCGCGCTCCTTGGCCGCGATCCACTTCAAGCGCTCCGCGATCGCCTCGGAGGTGTGGAAGCGCGCGAGCCGCTTCGCGATCACGCGCGCGATCCGCGCCGGGGTGAGCTCTGCGGTCGATGGCAGGATCCACTCGCCCGACTCGTCGTACTTGCCGACGATCGACGGTCGCGTCGCGTGGTCCCAGTTGTACATGGACTCCTTCATCTGGCTCTCGATGAAGGACAGCTTCTCCTCGACGACGACGATGTCCTCCAGCCCGCGGGCGAAGGCGCGGATGCCGACCGGCTCCAGCGGCCAGGTCATGCCGACCTTGTAGACGCGGATGCCGACGTCGGCGCAGGCCTTGGCGTCGAGGCCGAGGTATTCGAGCGCCTGCAGCACGTCGAGGTAGCTCTTGCCGGTGGTGACGATGCCGAGCCGCGCGCGCGGCGAGTCGATCACGACCTTGTCGATGCGGTTGGCGCGGGCGAAGGCGCGTGCCGCGTGCATCGCATACTGGTGCAGCCGCATTTCCTGCTCGAGCGGCGGGTCCGGCCAGCGGATGTTGAGCCCGCCCGGCGGCAGCTCGAAGTCCTCCGGCATCACGATCTCGAGCTGGTGCGGGCTGACGTTGACGCTGGCCGAGGACTCGACCGTCTCGGCGATGGTCTTGAAGCCGACCCAGCGCCCGGTGAAGCGGCTCATGGCCCAGCCGTACAGGCCCATGTCGAGGATGTCCTGCACCCCGGCCGGGTTCAGGATCGGCATCAGCGCCGAGACGAACTCGCCCTCGGAGCCGTGCGGCAGCGTCGAGCTGCGGCAGGCGTGGTCGTCGCCGGCCAGCACCAGCACCCCGCCGTGCTTCGACGTGCCGGCGGCGTTGCCGTGCTTGAACACGTCGCCGGAGCGGTCGACGCCGGGGCCCTTGCCGTACCACATCGCGAACACGCCGGCGTGCTTCGCGCCCGGGAACAGGTTGGCCTGCTGGCTGCCCCAGACCATCGTCGCGGCGAGATCCTCGTTGAGGCCCGGGGTGAAGTTCACCTGGTAGGCGGACAGGTGCTTCTTCGCCTTCCACAGCGCCTGGTCGAGGCCGCCGAGCGGCGAGCCGCGATAGCCCGACACGAAACCCGCGGTGTCGAGCCCGGCGGCCTTGTCGCGCAGCGCCTGCATGATCGGCAGCCGCACCAGGGCCTGGATGCCCGAGAGGTAGATGCGCCCGTCGAAGCGCGTGTACTTGTCGTCGAGCGTGTAGTCGCGGTCGATCGTCGGCAGGGCGACGAACTCGGGTTGGGCGGCCATCGTGGGGCTTCCGGTGGAGGTTCAGGGATTGGGGTGGGCGCGGCTGGCGCGGCGGGGCTTGCGGGCGCCGGTTCCGTCGCCCGACGGTGGGCGCGGCGACACGTACACGGCGGAGGGTTCGCCGGCTTGCGTGCCATCGGTCAGCACGGCTACGCCAGCTTGCCGGCAAGCGCGGATCAAGGCTGTGTCCATGGTCGCGAGCGGGGCGGCATGCTCGCGTGCCAGCGCGAGGTAAACGTAGTCGTAGGGGGTCAGGCCGAAGCGCTCACAACCTTCTGCGATGTCGAGTACGTCGAGCAGCAAGTGTTGTTGCCGCAGGGGCAGACGCCCGGCCTGATCGAAGATCGCCGCGAGCCGATTGGACGGGATGCGCCCGCGTCGGTGCGCCGCACGCATCGCGCTGATGAACTCGAGTCGCCACAGGACGGGCACCAGATAGGTCGAGCCCCCCAGCCCTTCGAACAGCTGCTCGCTGAGCGCGTTGGCCTCGTCGGTCAGATACCACGGAACGGTGATCGTGCAATCGAGCACGACCAGCCGTGGGATCGGGACCGGCATCGACAAGCTCATTCCTTGTAGCGCCGGCCTTCCTCGATCAGTTCCTTGATCGAGATGCCGCCTCCGAGCGTCAGGCCCTTGCGCGTCTCACGGATGTCGGCGACCAATGAGCGCAGGCGCTCGGCCTCGGCGTCACCCTCGATTGGCACCAGGCGCGCCACCGGCGTGCCGCGACGCGTGATCGTGATCTCCTCGCCGCGTTCGACGAGGTCGAGCAACTCGCTGAGCTTGGTCTTCGCCTCGAAAGCTCCGACGGTCGACATGTCGGCCCTCCCGACTGGTTGACTGGTTGGGAGTGTAGCGCGGGGTGGGGGCTGGGATGTTCCCCGGCACGGACCCTCTGTCCGGGTCTATGACGATTGGTGTGGAAGCGGCTTGACGGCGCCCGGGTGAGTGGCTGACGTGGCCGCGGTGTTGGGAT
>CALDVP010000139.1 GCA_937924195.1 uncultured Lysobacterales bacterium | reverse complement strand
CGACCTCGTGCTCGACCAGGTCGGCAGTTTCCCGATCGGACATCGTCACGTCGGCTGGATCGGGCCGCGAATTCCGACGCCGCCGCTGATGGCGCTGGCCGCGGCGATCCGTCGGCGGCTCGCGGCCGCGGGCATCGACTTCGATGCGAGGTCCTTCGTGCCGCACGTCACGCTGCTCCGGGGCCTCGCCGCGTCGCTGGCAGCCCGACCGATCGCGCCGATTCGATGGCCGGTGGACCGATTCGACCTGATCGCGAGCCGGCTCGACCGGTCCCGATACGAAACGGTCGCAAGTTGGCGTCTGCCGGCGCGAGGACACGCCAGCCCAGCCCTGTAGTGCCGAACTTGGCGCCGCGCCATGATGGTGCGGCGGAGCTGCGGGCCATGGACGGCGTCGGAGTGGTGAGGCCGGAAGGGTGGTGGGCCCAGCAGGACTCGAACCTGCAACCAAGAGATTATGAGTCTCCTGCTCTGACCATTGAGCTATAGGCCCGCCTCGACTGTGCCTCGCGCTGCGATGGCGAGTCGATTGTAGAAGCGACCGAAGGTCGCTCATGCAGCGTCCGGAGTTCAGCCGGCTTCCAGCAGTTCGATCACGAAGGTGACACCGTGCGTCGCGGGCTCCGGGTCGTTGATGGCTACCACCGAGCCGTTCATCGCGTTGATCGCGGTGCGCACGAGGAACAGGCCGAGTCCGTGCGAGGTCTCTTCCGGCGCTGGCTCCAGCGCCACATCGAGCTCGAAGATCCGCTCCTCCTCGCCGCGCGGGATGACCGGTCCCTCGTTGCGGATCGAGATCCGCACCAGTGGCCGCTCGGTTTCGATACGCACGGTGATCGGCTCGGCATTGGAAAATCGCCGCGCGTTGGACAGCAGATTGCCGACGACTTCCTCGAGGTCGCCGCGGTCGACCAGCACCTCGACCGGCCGTGGCGCCTCGATCAGGCGAAACGGCAGCGGCGCGATCAATTGTTCGGCCGACAGTCGTCGCGCGAAGAAGCGGTTGAGCTCGACGCGCTCGCCGGCGCCGACGCTCTGGGCCTGCCGGCGCCGAAACTGCAGCGCGGTGCGCGCGCGGGCGGCGGCGCGCACGATGCGGCTGACGTAGCCGGCCATCAGGTCCAGCGCGGCGCGGTCGGCGAACGCACGCCACTCGGGGCGTTCGGCAGTGATGACCTCGAGTCGGGCGATGGCATGGCGCAGGCTCGAGGCCGGCGAGATCACCTCGTGGCCGAGATCTTCGAGCGTCGTGGTCGCGCCCTTGAGCGCCGCTTCGTAGAGTCGGCGCGCGGCGACAGCGGCATCGCGCTCGACCTCGGCGCGGCGACGTTCGGCGACGGCTGCGCGTGCGCGTTCGCGCGACAGAGCCCAGCCGAGACTCCCGAGCAACAGCAGCGGCGCTGCGAAGGCGGCGAAGTACAGCGGCAGGCGCGCGGCGATCGCGACCCGCGCCGCGGCAGTCGATTCGTCGATCCGCTCGGCGTGGACCAGCATCGCGGCGCCGCCGGCCACGAGCACCATCGCCTCGCCGAGTGGGCGCGGACGCAGCGCGAGGCCCAGCGCTACCAGAGCGTCGGCGATCCGGGCCGCTGCCAGACTGGGCGCGACGGCGCCCGGCTCGGCGCCTCCGGCGGGTTGCAGGAGTTCGAGCGGCAGGCACTGCGGGTTCCGCTCGCGGCCCGGGCACAGGCAATGACCCGACGCGCACGGCGCGGGTCCGACCAGGCCCAGGTTGCGCGCCCGACCGGCGATTGCCTCCCATCCGGCGCTGGCCGTGGGGCTGGCCTCGAGCGTCCGGGCCGTTCGCGTGAGGCGTTCCGAATTGCGCTGGAGCGAGCTCGCGACCGACTCGTCGATGCTGCGCTGGACGTCCCACAGGATCGTCGTCGCCGAACCGGCGAGCAGCAGCAGGCCGGTCGCGGTCGCCAGCGCACCTGCGCCGAGGCGACTCAGCCGCTGCGCCACAGATAACCGACGCTGCCGACGGCATCGATGCGGTCGAAGGCGGGATCGATGCGCATGAACGCCTTGCGGATCTGATACATCGCGGTGCCGAGCGAGGCCCGCAACAGGCGTGGATCGCGGTCCCAGCGCTCGAAGCAGTCGTAGAGCGTCTCGCGGCGCACCAGCCGATCGGGCGCCCGGACCAGTTGCACGAGCAACTTCTGTTCCGTCTGCGACAGCCGCACCGGTTCGCCACGCCACGTCGGTGGGGCGACCCGTTCCGGATGCCAGACCAGGTCGTCGACGACGATCGGGCCACGCGCGCGCGCCATCTCCGCGTCGTGGCGTCGCAGGCTGCGCGCCACCACCATGCGCAGCGAGCCCGAGTCGACCGGCTTCTCGAAGTAGTCCCAGACGTCGTACTCGAACATCAGCGGGCGATAGGTGTCGACGTCGAGGCCCGAGATCACCACGATCGCAGTCTCGCCGAGCTGGCGCATCGCGCGGACGATACGTTCACCGGCACGCCGATTGCCGCGCAGGTTGAGGTCGACTAGCGCGAGCTCGAAAGGCGGACCGTCGAGGGCACGAAGCGTGTCCGACAGCGTCTCGGACTCGACGATCTCGGCCTGCGGGACCACGTCGCGGACGGCCGCGGCGTGGTAGGCACGATCCGGCGCCTCATCCTCGACGATGAGAACCCGAACGCTCATGTCCCCCGACCCCTGCCCATGGCTGGAGAGTGTCATCGCGCGAGGCCCGTTCTCCAAGTCCGGAGTCAGGCGCCGACGCGCCGGGCCGGGGGCGTACTCAGGGCGCGCAGCAGGAGCCGCAGTCGGCCGTGACGCAGGTGGCGCAGTAGGTTTGGTTGCGGCAGCGCAGGCAGCACTGATCCCCGGAGCCGAGGTCCTTGGCGCCGGCCGTGTCCGGGTCGCAGTCCTTGGCCGCTGGCGCGCGGATCAGCTCGTCCCGGCTCACGGACAGCTCGATGCCGAGGCTCGGCATCGCGATCGCGCGGCCCGCCTCGACCAGGCGTTGCTCGATCAGCCTCGTTTCCCGGTACTCCGGCGCTACGTTCGTCTCGAGCGCGCGTAGTCGCTCGAGTTCAATGAGCTCGATCGTGGCCGATCGTGCATCGAACGCGGGCACGCGCAGCCCGACGGCGCGACCGTCGAGCTCGATGGTCGCCATCTCGCCGGCGCGCACCAGTACCCGGACTGGGCGCGGGAAGTCGCGGTGGGTGATCCGGATCGCGGCGACCTCGACCTGCTTGGCGGCCGGCTGGGCAGTGGGTGGACCGGCCAAGGCGGCCGGACCGATGCCGAGGCATAGCGCAAGGCTCGCGAGCAGCCCGCTCAGGGGGTGGCGAACACGTTGCATCGTCCTGCTCCTGTCGATGGGCTAAGGGCCGTTGGCGACGGCCGAACAAACTTACCCGTCGCCGAGGCGCCGCGCGACCACCGTCAATGAGGAATTCCTCATTGCGAATGAGGATCTCGGGGGCCTTCGTCGCCGCGAAAGCGCGCGGCCGCCACGGGAAAAGCCACGGCAGGACAACCGCTTCACGCGACCAGACCCTTCCGAAAAGCCTCTCCGCTGAGGCCCGGGGCGCGTGATCGGCTCATTTCGCGCCGGCTAACGTCGATACCGACCCGTGGCCAAGGAGCAAGCCCGGTGAACGTCGTCGTCTCGACCGCGTCGAAGGTCTGCCCGCTGCCCGATCGATCGGACGAAGGGCGCGTCGCGGCGCCGACCGGGGTGTTGGTGGTGCGGATGTTCCCGGAGTTGCCGTGGCCTCCCCACGGCGCGCTGGCGATCCATCGCGCCGCGCTCGTCGCGAGTACCGACGCGCTCGGCGCGACGTTGGCGGTGCGTTGGAGCGTGACGCGCGGGATGGCGGGCCTGCTGCGGGTGGCGGCCATCGATGCGCTCCGCGGTCCGGTTCCGCTTGCGCTCGATGCCTTCCCAGTGCCGCGGTCGTGGGCTCGATCGAACGGTTCTCGTCCCGACGGGACGTGCCGGCCAGCCGTATCTCCTCCGGTCGGCGGGCCGGTGCGCCCGCCGGGCCGGGATGCCGAAGCCGTGGACGGTGGCGAACCCGACCTCGACCCCGGCACGCCGGCCCATCGGCTGTTCGAGGCTTTCGGCCGCTTCGAGCGGCGGGTGCTGGGGCTCGTCGAGGACGCCAATCCCGGTCTCCGCGCGGGCGCCTGCATCGCCGAGGCGCGCCGTCTCGCGCAGATCCACTGGCACCGTCTGATCGTGCGCGAGCTGCTCGACGGCCTCGTCGATCGGCCGACGCTCGCCGCCGCGCTGGCGGCCGGCCTGCCGGGCTACACGGGCCTGATGCGCCGGGTCGCCCCCGGCGCGGCCGCCTTTGCGCTGGAATCGCTCGCCGTGCTCGACGTGCTGTCGCTGGCCACCGGGGGCGACGATCCCGATGACCCTGCCCGCGCGCTGGGGGCGATCCTGCTCGCGCGGCCGCCAGCGAGCGTCGGGTCTGAAGTGGCCGAGGTCCGTCGCCGGCGCTTCGCCCGCGCGCTGGTCGACGCCCAGCGCCTCGGACTTCCGTCCGGGCAACAGGTCGCGCTCGCACTCGATCTCGATCCGGTCCCCCCCAACGCGCTGGCCCGCTGTTGGCCCGCCGGGCAGCGCGCGACGATCGAGGCCCCTAACCTCGCGGAGCACACGCCGCTCCCGCTGTACGTGTTGCTCGAGGCCGTGCTCGAGGGCACCGGGCGTCTGGGGCCGGTCGGCACCCGACTGCTCGCCGAGGGACTGCTCGGCCCGATCCGTCAGGCCTTCCCGGAGCGGCCCATCGATCCTCGCGAGCGCCTCGAACGTGCCGGGCTTCGCGATCGAGAGGGTCGACCGCTGATCGGACTCGTCGACCTGCTTCGCTTCATTGGCGCGGCGGGACTGTTGGACTGACGAGGAAACCCGGTCAAGCCGGCACACCCTCTGCAGCGACGGCTGCCGATCGACGGATGAGATGGTCGAACGCCGCCAGCGCGGCCTTCGAACCGCCACCGATGGCGATCACGATCTGCTTGAAAGGCTCGGTCGTGGCGTCGCCGGCCGCGAGGATGCCCGGAATCGAGGTCCGACCGCGGTCGTCGATCACGATCTCGCCGTGTGAGGAGAGGGTCACCGTGCCGCGCAACCAGTCGCTGTTCGGCAATAGCCCGATCTGTACGAACACCCCGTCGAGCTCGAGCGTCCGCAACGCGTGGGTCGCGCGATCCCGGTAGGCGAGCCCGGTCACCCGCCGCTCGTCGCCGATGATCTCGGTGGTCTCGGCTTCGAGGATCACGGAGACGTTCGGAAGGCTGCGCAATCGGCGCTGCAGCACTTCATCGGCGCGCAGCTGGTTCATGTACTCGATCAGGGTGACGTGCGCCGCGAGGCCTGCGAGGTCGATCGCCGCCTCGACGCCAGAGTTGCCGCCGCCGATCACCGCCACCCGCTTGCCCTTGAACAACGGACCATCGCAGTGCGGACAGAAGGCGACGCCGCGGTTGCGGTATCGGTCCTCGCCGGGCACACCGAGCGTGCGCCAGCGCGCGCCGGGCGCGAGGATCACGCTGTGGGCTCTGAGCGCCGATCCACCGGCCAGTGCGATCTCGTGCAGCCCCTGCCCGACCGCGGGGATCAGGCGCTCGGCGCGGTGGCCGATCAACAAGTCGATGTCGTACGCACGCACGTGGCGCTCGAGACCGGCCGCGAGTCCTGATCCGTCGGTTTCCGGAACGGATACGAAGTTCTCGATGGCTGCGGTGTCGAGTAGTTGACCACCGAAGCGCTCGGCCACGAGGCCAGTGCGCAAGCCTTTGCGCGCGGCGTAGATCGCGGCCGCAGCGCCCGCCGGTCCGCCGCCGACGATCAGCACGTCATACGGCGCGCGTTCGGCGACGCTGGCCGCAGCCGACGCGCTGGCACCGCCATCGAGCAGATCGAGGATCTCGGAGAGTTCCTTTCGGCCCGCGAACAGCAGCGCGCCATCGACGAATACCGCCGGCACCGCCATCACGTCGCGGGCTTCCACTTCGTCGCGGAACAGGGCGCCATCGATCGCGACGTGGGTGATGCCGGGATTCACGATCGCGAGCAGGTTCAGCGCCTGCACGACGTCCGGGCAGTTCTGGCACGACAGCGAGTAGTAGGTCTCGATCCGGCGCGGCGCGAGCGCCCGCGCGCGCTCGAGCGACACGATATCGACCTTCGGCGGATGGCCGCCGACCTGGAGCAAGGCGAGCACCAGCGAGGTGAACTCGTGCCCGAGCGGGATACCAGCGAAGCGCACTGCAACCTCGGGTGCGCCGGCGCGGCCGATTGCGAACGAAGGCGTCCGCGCGTCAGGCTCGGCGCGCCGCGTGATCTTCGGCGACAGCGCCACGATCTCGTCGAGCAGCGCGTCGAGCTCGCGCGACGCCTCGCCGTCGTCGAGCGCTGCGACGAGTTCGATCGGCACCTGGATGCGTTCGAGGTAGCTGGCCAGCTGGGCCTTCAAGGTCGGGTCGAGCATGGAGTGTCTCCGCGGGCAGATCAGCCCGGTGGCGCTCGCCGTTCTCGGCGTGCGGGGGCGTCTTGGCAGGCGGGCTCCGGCCGCCGTCCGAAGTCCGACGGCCGGTGGCGGCGCCGGCGCCAGAGTGAGCGTCGCGCCGCCGTGACGGGTCAGATCTTTCCGACGAGGTCGAGCGATGGCGCGATCGTTTCCTTACCCTCGTTCCACGCCGCCGGGCACACGCGGTCCGGGTGCTTGGCGACGAACTGTGCGGCCTTGAGCTTGCGCAGCGTCTCCTTCATGTCGCGCGCGATCGCGTTGTCATGGATCTCGGCGGTCTTGATCACCCCGTCCGGGTTGACGATGAAGGTGCCGCGCAGCGCCAGGCCTTCGGCATCGATGTGCACGTCGAAGGCGCGGGTCAGGGTATGGGTCGGGTCGCCGATCAGGGGGAACTCTGCCTTGCGGACGGCTGGGGAGGTCTCGTGCCAGATCTTGTGCGCAAAGTGCGTATCGGTCGTGATCACGTAGACCTCGGCGCCCAGACGACGGAACTCGGCATAGTGGGTTGCCGCGTCTTCGACTTCGGTCGGGCAATTGAACGTGAACGCCGCTGGCATGAATACGAGCACCGACCAATGGCCCTTCAAGCTCTGGTCGGTCACTTCGACGAAATCGCCAGCGTGATAGGCGGTGGCCTTGAACGGGGGTACGACAGTGTTGATCAGCGACATGCTTGGCCTCTTCGGTTGGGGAAGCGGGAGCCGACCGGCGTCAGGACGCCATGCGGCCGACGGGGGACGGACCAGAGCTTGGTCCGACGTCTTGATTTTCAATGGCCGGTGTTGCAACGTCGCGCCAAGCGCGATCGAGCCTTGCCCATGCGACCATCGACAGGAGCCCGACATGTCACTTTCATCGAGCCGTGACAGTCTCTGCGGCAAGCCTCGGGGGAAGGCGCAACCCGACCCGAATGGTGCGCCATGGAGCGCGCGGACGAGCCCGGTGCTCGTCGCGCGTGCGGTGGCGGCTGGGCACGACCGGAGTTCGCTCGCTCGAGCGTAGCGGAATCCGCCGCTGGCTGATGCAAGCTGGCAGAAAACCCCCAATGGGAGATATTCGCATGTCGACCTTCCGCTTCGCCTCGACCGCACTCGGTCTGTTGTTGATCCTCCTCCTCGGCGCGCCCGCGGTCGCCAAGGAGGGCGCGTCCGGCCCAAGGGCCGTCCTCGCACCGCCGACCGTGCGGATCATCAGCGGCAACCCGCTGACGATCCACGTCGGTGCCGACCAGACCTTCCAAGTCTTCAACGCCGCGATCCCGGGGCAGGGTCAGATTTATCCGACCAACTCCGGCGCCGGCACGGCCGACATGGGCTGGTTCGTGCGCGTCGGCTCGACGCTGTACGCGCCGGATTTCGAGGAGCATCCCGCCGGTTCGGCGACCGGTGGTCTTGGCACGTACACCGCGTTCACGAACCCAGCGATCAGCGCCGTCAGCGGCAGCGGCACCGCCGCAGACCCCTTCCGCGTGACCGTCACCGGCACCGTGCCCGGCGCGAACCTCACGCTGAGCCAGGTGGTCGAGTATGTCAACGGCAACAATTACTTCACCAAGCGGCTGACGGTCGCGAACGGTACGGCCAGTGCGGTCACCGCGCGGATCTTCCTCGGCGGCGACATCTATCTTGCCGGCTCGGACTCCGGCGTGCCGTTCCGTGAGCCGGTGTCGAATTCGGTCGGCGGCCAGGAGTGCGTGCCCACGCCGAACTACACGATCCTCTTCATTCCGCAGAGCCCGGCCGATGCGTACGCAGGTCAGGGCTACAGCACGGTCTGGCAGCAGATCGGCACGGGCCAGCTGTCGAGCACGCTGGCGACGGGGTGCATCGACAATGGCGCCGCGCTGCAGTGGAACCGTACGATCCCGGCCTCAGGGAGCGTGACGATCCAGGCCGCGACCTCGTTCGGCGCCATCCCGCCGATCACCCAGTTCAACGTCAGTGCAGTCACCCCGGCGTCCGGCGCGCAGGGCGCATCGGTGCCGGTCACGATCAGCGGCTTTGGCTTCCAGGCGGGCACGACTTTCAGCTTCGGCGCCGGAATCACGGTCGGCAATCTCGTGATCGTCAACGGCACCACGGCGACCGCCACGCTGACCATTTCGCCGACTGCGACCCTGGGGCCGCGTGACATCACCGGCACCCAATCGTCGGGCGGCTTGACGTCGACGCTCGTCAACGGATTCACGGTGGTGGCCGGGGGGCCGCCGGCGCCGACGGCGACGCCGGTTCCGACCTTGAGCCCGTGGCTGCTGGTCTTTCTGGCGCTTGGCATGCTGGTTCTGGCCAGCATCGTCATCCGGCGATGATGAGGCCGCTCGGGGGCGTGGCCGTGCCGCGCCCCCGAATCGATGTGGGTACCTCGCCGGTCGACCGCACGCTCAGAACCGATACGCGACCGTCAGCCGAAGGTCACGACCAGGCTCTTCGGTGGCGAAGCCGTTTTGCGTGAAGGTGGTGTGCCGGACGTAGAGCCGGTCGGTGAGGTTGCGGAGCGCCAGCCCAAGGCCGAAGCCGGCCAGCGCGGCGGGTTGCCAGTTCAGCGCCAGATCGTGAGTCGCATAACCGGGCTGGGGCAGGAACACGGACTGATTCGTAGGCACGTGGCGCGCGCGGTCGACCGCGGTCAGCGTGTAGCCGACGCGCCACTCGCTGCCGACCGTCCGGTCGATGGAGACCGTCAGCCGGTCACCGAGCGGCGCGCCGTAGCGGGCCAGGAACTGCGGCTCGGACGGCAGGTCGCGGGTTCGAACGTGGGTGGCGCCGCCGTCGATCGACCACGCGCCGAGCCGCAACTGGCCGCGCAGCTCGAGACCCGACCAGCGCGCCGAGCGATCGGCATTGAAGAAGCCGGTCACGGGTCGGTTGCCGAGGCCTCCGGAACCTGGCTGCGCATACAGGATCGGGTGGCTGATCTCGGTGCGGAAACGCACCGCCTCGATGGTCAGCGCGTCGTCGTCCGAACCCCAGCGCAGCCCGAACTGACGCTGATCGGCACGCTCGGGGCGAAGGTCACCACCGATGCGGCCGTTGAAGGTCGCGTTCTCGACGACATTGCCGGCGAAATGGATCGGGATGGTGCCGCCGCCCCGAGCGGCCTCGCCATGGCCACCGAACAGCGACCAGCCGCCGCCGAAGCGGTAGCGTCCACCGAAGTTGACCAGGGTGGCCTCGTTTTCGACCCGATTGGTGGTGCGAAAGCGGGTCTGGAACGCGTCATGGCGCACACCGAAGTCGATGTCCAAGGACTCGCTGCCCAGCCGGTTCTGCAGGAATGATCCGGTGTTCCGGTAGCGATTCGGCCTCGGCTCCCGATCGTTGCGCTGATTTTGGCCGCGTTGGTCCAACCGGTCGACCCCGAAGACGATGTTCCACGTCCAAGGACCGATGCCGAACGCGACGGTGTTGCGTACGTCCAAACCGTGGGCCCCGCTGGTGAAGCGCTCGCCGCGGCTCCCCGGTGCGAAGAAGTCGTCGCGCGTGTCGTAGCCGGACAGTCGCAAGTCCAGCCAGCCCGGTCCGCCGTCGTAATGCCATTCGATCGACTTGCGATCTCGGCGCTGGATTTGCAGTTGCGGCGGGCGAGTCCTGAAATCGATAGGCTGGAGCTGCCAGGGGTAGTCGCCGCGCTGCATGAAGTTGAGACCGCGGGCGTGGTTGTGCTCGATCGCGATTCGAAGGTCGTGCCCGCCGGCGTCGAGCAGGGTCCACTTCAGCAGCGCGGTGCGGTCCTGTCCGCCCGAGAACGGGACACGGAAGCCACCGCCCGTGCGGTAGTCGTCATAGTCGCCGTAGCTGCCGTAGAACAACAGGCCCGAGTGCGCGCCCAGTGCCGCCCACGTCCCGATCACGCCGCGACGCAAGCGATCGGCGTTGGCGGCCGTGCTCTTGACCACGCCGCCGAGCACTTCGCCTGGCACGAGACGGTCCTGGGCGTCGATCGTGATGTAGCGAATCTCGCCACCAAGTGCACCATGACCCTGGTCTGCGGTGACCGGCCCGGGCTGGATCTCGACCCGGCGGAGGATCTCAGGCTCCACATTCCCTGTTCCGCCGCGATGGTTGTAGAGGTTCTGGCCCTGACGCGCCCCGTCGACGGTGATGTTGACGTTGGTGCTTTCGATGCCGCGCAGATATAGCCGCTGCGCCGCGCGCACGCCGCCGCCGACCTCAACGGATGACAGTCCTTCGAACAGGCCACGGACATCGGTCGCCTGTCGATGGTCGACCGCGATCACCGGATCCGGAAGGAGCTGCCCGGTGACCGTGACCTCGGGGAGCGCCTCTGACGACGCGGTCCGTCGCTGTCGCTCAGGCGCTGATTTCCGCGCCGGCGCGCGCGATGCCGTCGGCGTCGTTTCGCTGGCGGCCTGCTCGACGGGCGCGTCGGCTGATCGGATGGCCGTGGCCTCGACGGCTCGCATGTCTGCGGAGCTGGTGAGAAGGATGACGGACAGCACCGCGCCCAGCGCAGGCGGGCGGGCCACCATCCGGCCCCCGACAGGAGCGGCGCAGCAAACGTCATTGGCGGTGGATCGGTTCATCGGAGGTCCTCCTGATCGGTGGGTCTTGAGCGCAGTGGGTGAAAGCGGCAGGTGTCGATCGGTCAAGACGTCGCCGGTGGCCGATGGCGCAGATGCCATTCGAGACGTGCCGCGGCGCGCATACCGAAGGCGGCCAGTCGCCTCGCGGCCCACGAGTCGGCCAGCGACCACGCGGGCGCGGGGCGTTCGAATCTCACGTGCAACCGACAGCCGGTGGCGGACTCGCGCAGTGCAAAGTCGACGACGGTCAGGTTTTTGCGGCCGGCCAAGGCCAGCACCAGCCGCCGCGGCCGGA
This sequence comes from uncultured Lysobacterales bacterium, assembly GCA_937924195.1. Lineage (GTDB taxonomy): Bacteria > Pseudomonadota > Gammaproteobacteria > Xanthomonadales > Ahniellaceae > UDEA-SF1. The sequence goes on along the minus strand of CALDVP010000139.1, from coordinate 2,165 downwards.
AGGCGAGAACCCGCAGGTAGAGGGCTTCGGTGTCGGTCTCGAGCAGGCCGATGTCGCCGGGCTGACAGAGTCCAGCTGGCAACGGGCGCACCGATGAGGCCCCCGGCCACCAGTCAATGAGGCAGCCCAGCCGGCGCAGGCATTCCATGACCGCAGTGGGGCTTTCGGGCAGCTCGATCGTCCGCGACCAGGCAAGCAGATCGGCCTCGGCGAGCGCGGCACGGGCGCTGCGCGCGGACTGCCTCACGGTGATGCCGGCCAGCAAGTCCGCGGCGGTCATCGGCCGAAGTCCCGGGTCACGACGGAGACGGCGTCGCCGAGGGCCCGATACAGCACTGGCTTCTGGCGATTCGGGTGACGGGTCGCTTGAGTTCATGAACGTACCGGCAGTGAGGGGTGCGCTGACACGACGCACGCGGACGAGCACTCATGGGCGGACGATACTAACTGAGACGCATTCGCATTTACAACCGCGGCGACCCGACTTCCGTGCTCCTCCGGCGGACGTCTCGTCGATCACGCGCGGCGTTTGCTACGCGGGCACAGGTCCTTCCTGTGCCGCCCGTAGGCGATGGCGGCGAACCGCGGGGCCATGCGATCGTCGATCGCGTGTCCGTATCCGGACTCGGTGCCGAACGCGCCGCACCGGGGCAGACGAACCGCGCGGCGTGCGGCCGCGCAATCGGACCCATCCGGCGACGGATCCGAATCGGTCGCGAGGTGCGGACGCTATGCTTTACCGCAAGTACTCCGAGTCTCCTGCATCGGCCCGTCCGTGCCGCCGCTCAGAAAGCCGAGTGCCATCGAACCGGTCGTCGAGCCGCGCACCGGATCAAGGGATGCGAGTCGGCGCGCGCTCTGGTGGCTCCTCGCGTGGTCGGCGCTGACACTGGGCCTGATCGGCATCGCGATTCCGGGCTTGCCGACGACCCCGCTAGTGCTGCTGGCGGCTTTCGCCGCGGCGCGTGGATCGCCGCGGCTCGAGACGTGGCTGAAGGCGCATCCGCGCTTCGGCCCGCTCATCGTCGACTGGCAGCGGCACGGCGCGGTCAGCCGCAAGGCCAAGTGGAATGCGACGATGGCGATGGCTGTGTGTGCCGTGATTCTCTGGGTTTTCGCACCGACCGCGTGGGCGCACTGGCCGCCGGTCGCGGTGATGACGGTCGTCGCCGTCTGGCTGTGGCGACGCCCGGAGCGGCCGTCCAGCGATTGATGGCCCTGACCCGTCCCGAATCGACGCAGTTTGCCCGCGTCGCCGCCGCGCCCCGGTGTCCGATGGGGCGACGTCGGGCGGCAGTACCGCCTGCTCGTGGCGCCGCGAGGCCGCAGGCGCGCCTGATTCGTGAAACCCGTGTGATTGAGCTTGCGAGCTCGAGCGGATAGGCTCGGCGTTGCCAGGTGTCGGCCGACCGCGTTCGCGGTCGACCGGTGAAACGGGAAGCCCGTGCCAATCGGGCGCTGCCCCCGCAACGGTGATTCGGAAAGCCGGTTCCTCGTGCCACTGCGCGTCTCGCGTGGGAAGGCGGAACCGGCGGATGTCGCAGACGACATCGCCGATCAGCCCGGAGACCGGCCTGGCCACGCAGCGGAGCCCGTCCGCTGCGGTCGGTCGCATCGCGGTGGGCGATGTCGGTGACTGATGCCGCGCCCGCGAGGCGCGTGTGTCCGTTTCCGTCGCTCCCGTGCTGCCCCGGCGATTCCGCGGGTGTGCGAATCACGAGGAGCCAACAATAATGATGCGTCATTCCCTCACGGCCGCGGTGCTGGCCGCAATCAGCCTTTCGTCCCTGACCGCGGTCGCCGCCGAACGCGACTCGCGGCTACCGCCGATCCAGGTCACCGCCTCGCGCGTCGAGCTCGGCATCGACGACACGCTGGCCAGCGTCAGCGTGATCACCCGTGAAGACATTGCCGACAGCCAGGCCCCCGACGTCCTCGTGCTGTTGCGCCGCGTCGCCGGACTCGACCTCGCCCGTACCGGCGGAACCGGATCGAGCACCTCGGTCTTCATGCGCGGTACCAACTCGAACCATGTCCTGGTGCTCGTCGACGGCGTGCGTGTGGCCAGCGTCAACACCGGGGGCTTTGCCTGGGAGCATCTTCCGCTCGATCAGATCGAGCGGATCGAGATCGTGCGCGGTCCGCGCGCGGCCTATTGGGGGTCG
>CALDVP010000138.1 GCA_937924195.1 uncultured Lysobacterales bacterium | reverse complement strand
CGGCCGGCTGGCCGAGGCCGGTCGCCACCTCGACGCCTTCCGCGCGACCGAGGGCTCGCCCGGCGCCGAGGCCGCGATGCGACGCGAGCTCGCGGCCGCGTGGCTCGACGAGGCCAACCGCCTGCTGTTCGATGGCCGCATCGAGGCCGCCGGGCGCGCCGCCGACAAAGCGCGCGAGACCGACCCGGCGCTGCCAGGGCTCGCCGACTTCGTACTGCGGCTCGGGCAGACCGAGGGGCGTCCGCTGTGAACGCGGCACGCATCGATGACCGTCAAACGGTCGCGCGCGGCGTACCCCGCGCCACGGGACTTCGAGGGTTCTTCGCGCCGGACTCGGCCGCCGCGACCACCGGGCGCACGATGCGCGGCGGTGCCAGCACCGTGCTGCTATGGCTGATCGTGCTGCTGCTCGTCGTGCTGCTGTGGCCGGACCTCGCGGCGCGCCTCGCACCGGAGGCGGCGCGACCGCCCGCCGCGCCACGCGTGGTCGAGGCGCGCGGCGACCTCGCCGACGACGAGCGCGCCACGGTGGAGATCTTCGATCGGCTCGCGCCCTCGGTGGTCTACATCACCACCCTGCAGCAGGTCCGCGACGTCTGGCGCCGCAACGCCTGGGAGGTCGAACGCGGCTCGGGCTCGGGTTTCCTGTGGGACGATTCGGGCCACGTGGTCACGAACTTCCACGTCGTCGCCGGCGCCGATCGCGTTCGGGTCGCGCTCGGAGATGGGCGCACGCTCGATGCACGGGTGATCGGCGCCAGCCCCGAGCACGATCTCGCGGTGCTCCGGCTCGCCGACGCGCGCGAGCTCCCGCCGCCGTTGCCGCTCGGCGACAGCGCCTCGCTCAAGGTCGGCCAGAAGGTGTTCGCGATCGGCAACCCCTTCGGCCTCGACCGCACGCTGACCACGGGCATCATCTCGGCCCTCGACCGATCGATCTCCGGTCCCGACGGGCCGACGATCAACAACCTGATCCAGACCGACGCCGCGATCAATCCGGGCAACTCCGGCGGGCCACTGATCGATACGGCCGGACGGCTCATCGGCATCAACACCGCGATCTACAGCCCCTCGGGCGCCTCGGCCGGCATCGGCTTCGCGGTGCCGTCCGACATCGTCAACCGCGTCGTGCCGCAACTGATCCGCGACGGCCGCATCGTGCGTCCGACCCTCGGCATCGAGACCGACGACCGCTACTCGCGCGAGGCCGAGCGCCGGCTGGGCGTGCGCGGGCTGCTGGTGCTCGGCGTCACCCGCGGCAGCGGCGCGGCCGCCGCCGGCCTGCGCCCGACCGGCATCGATGCCTTCGGCAACCTCGTCTTCGGCGACGTGATCGAGGCCGTCGATGGCAAGCCGGTGCGTTCGCGCCTCGATCTGCTCGATGCGCTCGAAGGCCGCGCCCCGGGGGACGTCGTCGTGCTGACGGTTTGGCGCGATGGCGCGCGCATTCCGGTCGAGGTGTCGCTCTCGCGACCGCGATAAGGTGGGAGGGCCACGTGCACCGAAGCTTCGATCGAGCCCGCCGGAGAAACGGATGTCCACGACCGACCACGACGACGACCTCGGCCTCGTGCTGCCGCGCGACGAACGCGGCCAGCGCAGTTCGATCGCCTTCGCCCGCGGCGTCCTCGCCGAGGCCCTGCGCGCGATCGATCCCACCGCCGCCGCCGCGGTGGAGCGCGAGCGCGACTTCCGTCGCGGCTACGGTCGCCATGTCCTCGCGCTGGTCCGCGCGGCCGCCGGCGACGCCGAAGCCGCGCTCGCGTCGGCGCGCGCCGGACTCGCGGCCGTGCGCCGCGGCGTGCGCATCATCGAGCCTGCGGGCGAACACACGCTCGACGCGGCGCTCTCGGCACCAGCCCGCGCCTTCGCGGTCGGCAAGCTCTCCGGACGCGGCGATCCGAGTCCACGCCCGCTCGTGGTGCCGTACCGCGGCGAGCGGCTCACCGGCGACGCGCTGAAGCGACGCCTCGACGACTGGCTGGCGCGCGGCGTGATCGAGCAGAGCCACGCGCAGGCCGTGCGCTGGGTGCTCGCGCACCCCGAGGCGCTGGACCTGTCCGACACCCGGATCGCGCTACTCGGCGCCCGCGCCGAGATGGGCCCGCTACGTCAGCTCGCCGGCTGGCGCGCCGGCATCGTCGCAATCGACCTGGCGCGCGCACCGATCTGGCGCGACCTCGCCGCGATCGTCGCGGACGGCAACGCTACGCTGCACGCGCCGGTGCGCCGCGAGGCCGGCGACGGCGCGCTCGAGGATCGCCTCGACGCCGCCGGGGCCGATCTGATCGGCGACGTCCCCGGCATCGCGGCCTGGCTCGCCGAGTCCGACCGGCCACTGGTGGTCGGCGCCTACGCCTACCTCGATGGCGCTCGCCACGTGCGCGTGGCAGCGGCGATGGACGCGATCCAGACGCACGTGCTCGCACGTGAGCCGCGCACCACGCTGGCGATGCTCGCGACCCCGACCGACGTCCACGCGGTCCCGGCCGCAGCGATCGAGGCCGCGCATGCAGCCTTCGCCGCGCGCGGTACCGGGGCGCGACTGCTCGGACTCGCAAGCGGCGGCCGCCTATTCGCGCCGAACGTCGCCGAGGTCGTGACCGGACGCGATGGCGTGCGGCGCGGCCTCGCCGATTCGATCGTGGTCCAGCAGGGACCGAACTACGCGCTGGCGAAGCGCCTGCAACTGATGCGCGCGATCGTCGCGCGCGCGTCCGGCGCGCGCGTGTCGATCCACGTCGCGCCGCCGGCGACCACCCTCTCGGTGGTGAGGAACCGTCTGCTTGCCAATGCCTACCGCGCCGCGATCCGCTTCGGCGTCGAGGCATTCGAGCCCGCGACCGCCGCGGCGCTGATGGCCGCGCTGCTGGTCCACGATCTGCGCAACCCGGCCGCGACGGCGAGTCCGGCGACCCGCGTCGCTCACCCCTTCGACGCCCTCGCCGACGGCGCCGCGCATGGCGGACTCTGGCGGATCGGCTTCCAGCCACGGAGCGTGCTGCCGATCGCGGCGCTGCTCGGATCGCTGCGCCTGGCCTGAGCCCCGCGCGCGAGCCGGCTCTGAGCCTGTCGTCACCGGCGGCCCCAACGGTCGACAGGAAGCGAGGCACCGCGCGCGGCAAGGCGCGCGCTGCACGGAGCCGCCGTTTCCGTAGTGCTTGTCTTGGCCGACGCACTACGCCGCGGCGGCGGCGATCTCGGCGAGCGCGCCTTCGATGCGCTCGAAGCACGCGTGCGCGGCGTCGGCGTCGGGCAGCGCGTCGCTGAACGCGACCGGCCGATCGGCGGCGAGCATCAGCTCGACCCGGACCCCGCCTTCGCACGGCGCGCCGATGATCGCGTCGCGGCGACGCTGCTCGGCCGGCGTCGCGAGCAGGGCGTGCTGCGCCGCGCGCGCTTCGGCCGGGCTCGCGAAGCCGACGCTGACCGCGAGGCTTTCGCCGTTGGCATCGACGAGCCGGAAGTGGAAGCGCCCGTCGCGCTCGCGGAAGGTCTTGAAGGCCGCGCGCCTGCCATCGGCCTTCTTTGCCGGTGTGGCCGTCGCGGCCGTCTGCGGGGCCTCGACCTGCCCGAGCGCGCGCAACCCGACCGCGCGCCGCAGCTCGCGGATGAAGGGCCGCGCGACGTCGCGGACGCGCGCGGCGCCTTCCTCGAGCGTCAGCTCGATCTCGCGCGGGTTCGCCACCAGCGCGCGGTAGCGCTCGCGCGGCGCCGCCAGCTCGCGGTCGATCAGCGCAGCGAGGCGCTCCTTGGCCTCGCCCCAGGCGATCCCCGCGGCATAAGCCTCGCGCATCGCCCGGGTCTCCTCGGGCGAGCCGAAGGCGCGGTAGATCTGGAACAGGTGCGAGTCGTCCGGGTCCTTGGGCTCGCCGGGCCCCTGCGAGTTGGTGACGATGCCGAGGACCGCCTTGCGCAGCGCCTTCGGGTCCAGCCACAGCGGGATCGTGTTGTCGTAGCTCTTCGACATCTTGCGGCCGTCGAGCCCGGGCAGCACCGCGACGTGCTCCGCGACGCTGGCCTCGGGCAGCACGAAGTGCTCGGCGCCGTAGAGGTGGTTGAAACGCTGCGCGATGTCGCGCGCGATCTCGATGTGCTGAACCTGGTCGCGGCCCACCGGCACCTCGTGCGCGCGGAACAGCAGGATGTCGGCCGCCATCAGCACCGGGTACTGGTAGAGGCCCGCGGTGATGCCGGCATCGGCGTCCTCGCCGGCGGCGAGGTTCTGGTCGACCGCGGCCTTGTAGGCGTGCGCGCGATTGAGCAGCCCCTTGGCCGTGACGCAGGTCAAAAGCCACGTCAGCTCCGGGATCTCGGGGATGTCGGACTGGCGGTAGAAGTGCACGCGCTTCGGGTCGAGGCCGAGCGCGAGCCACGAGGCCGCGATCTCGAGCGTCGAGCGCGCGATCCGCTCGGGATCGCTGGCCTTGATCAGCGCGTGGTAGTCGGCGAGGAAGAAGAACGACTCGACGCCGTCGCGGCGGCTGGCCGCGATCGCCGGGCGGATCGCGCCGACGTAGTTGCCGAGGTGCGGGGTGCCGGTCGTGGTGATGCCGGTGAGGACGCGTCGCATGGGTCGTGGATCGTGATCGAACGGGCGGCGCGACAGTTCGCGGCCCTTGGATGGGGACGCCTCGCGGCCGAAGGACCGCGGCTGGCTGAGCGCACGCTAACGCATCGATGAATCGCCGACAAATCGGGCTCGCGAGCGCGCGCAACTCGCCGGCGCTCCATGGCTCACTCGCAGCACCGCGGCGCCATCGGGGCCCGCGGAACCGGAGCATCCGAAGGAGCCCACCATGCGTTCGTTCCTTGCGCTCGCCACCCTCGCCCTCGCCACCGCCCTGCCCACCGAACGCGCCGCCGCGCAGCCGACCGGGCAGCTCGTCGACGTCCGCATCGTCGATGCCTGGTCCGGCCGGCCGTTGCCGGTCTACGCGCACCGCGGCCGCCTGCACGTGCCCGGCGACCCGGGCCGGCCGTACACGGCCGAACTCGTCAACCGTACCAACGAGCGCGTGCTGGTGGTGCTCGCGATCGACGGCGTCAACGTCGTCACCGGCGAGACCGCGAGTCCGGCGCAGTCCGGCTACGTGCTGAACCCCTGGCAGCGGACCGAGATCCGCGGCTGGCGCAAGAGCCTCGCCGAGTCGGCGGAGTTCTACTTCACCTCGCTGCCAGACAGCTACGCCGCGCGCACCGGCCGTCCCTTCGACGTCGGCGTGATCGGCGTCGCGGTGTTCCGCGAGGCGCCGCGCCGCTTCGCTCCTCCGAGCCCGCCGATCGCGCGCGAACGCGACGGCTGGTCGAAGGGCGCACCCGGCGCCGACGCGCCGCTGGCCGACGAGGCCTCGCCCGAGGCCAAGTCCGGCGTCCTCGGCGCTCCGGCGCCGCGCCAGGATCTCGGCACCGGCCACGGTCGCCGCCAGTGGGACCCGGTCGCCGAGACCCGCTTCGAACGCCGCAGCCCGCGTCCCGACGAGGTGGTCTCGCTCTACTACGACAGCCACGCGCGGCTGGTCGCCGAGGGCGTGATCCCGCGCCGCCCGCGCCACCTCGCCGGCCGTCCGAACCCGTTCCCGGGCGGCTTCGTGCCGGATCCGTGGCGCTGACGGGTCAGGCTTCCGACGACGCGTCAACCCGCCGGCCGGGCGCAAGGCCCGGCCGGCCGACGCCAGAACCCGACAAGCCGGCGTGCGGTCAGTCCGACCGGCGCCGACGCCGAAACATCGGCATCCCACCTAGCATGACCGTGCCGGCGAGCAGACCGAGCGCCCACGGAACCATGACCGGTACGGGTACCGCGGTCACCGGGGGGCCGCCACCGATGACGGTCCACGGAACCCGAGACTCGAACGGCGCGAAGACGTATGGCAGCGGGGGCGGGAAAGTCGGAGGTCCATCAGGTGGCGGTGCCGTGGGCGCGGGCGCGGAGCGGGTTCACGCTGCTGATGGAGGCGCTGGTGGTGACGCTGGTGCGGATGTCGGGGATGCCGGTGCGCCAGGTGGCGGCCTTGCTTGGGGTGACGGATCAGCGGCTGTGGCGGTCGCTGGAGGCGCTGGTCGACGCGGCGCGTGCCGAGGCCTCGATGGCGGCGGTGACGGCCGTTGGCATCGATGAGAAGCTTGTCGGGCGAATCGGCGTGGTCAGCGTGGTCCACGCTGCCGGCTCCGGCGCGGTGCTGCATCTGTCGCAAGGCGCCAAGGCCGCGAATCTCGGGCGAGTACGTCGGGGACTTCTTCTTCAGGGTTTCCATCGCTCCATCCTCTCAAGAGTTGGAGCCTCCGAGAATCCCGGGGCGGTTCAAGCGGATGCTCGCAGGGGCCCACTCGAACGCCCGCGCCGAGTCGATCAACGCGGCCATCCAGGCGCAAATCAGTCGCGCCCGCGGCTTCCGAACCTCGGTCAAGCTCCGCACCATCGTCTACCTGACCTTGGGTGGCCTCAGGCTGCCGAACTGCCCGTTCCGGCCGGCGCCCACACCAAATTGGCCGAAATGTCATCCACACCGAACGTCATAGACCCCAGACGATCGTATCGAAGGCCTCGCGGCGGCCGTCGGTGTAGACGACGGCGTCACCGTCTAGGCGCGCGATGCCGGGCCGCGGGTGGACCTTGCCGTGGCGGATGAAATAGAGCAGCTCCGAGTTCAGCGTCGGATGCATCTCGAGCACGCCGCACTCGGGCTCGGGCAGGCCGTAGTCGGCGTAGCGGCCCTGCACCAGGCGGATCGTCAGCCCCAGCAGCCACTGGCGGATCCGCCACGGCAGCCCGGTGAGCCGCGCGTAGTTGACGTCGCCGGGCCGGCCGAACAGGAACTTCGGCAGGATGTGCTGGCCGCGCCGGACCGAGAGCGCGGCGTGTTCCGCGACGCGCGAGACCTCGACCGCGACGTCGCACGCGGAATTGCCGGCACCGACCACGGCCGCGCGTAGCGGACGCGCGGACATCCCCATCAGTCGCGCATCAGCGTGGACTTGCCAAAGAGACTCTCGACCAGGTCGACCACCAGCATCGCGGTGCGGTTGCGCTCGTCGAAGGCCGGGTTCAGCTCGAAGATGTCGAGCGAGCGCATCAGCCCGGTGTCGGCGATCATCTCCATCACCAGCTGCGCTTCGCGATAGTTCGGGCCGCCTGGGACCGTGGTGCCGACCGCCGGGGCGATGGTCGGGTCGAGGAAATCGACATCGAAGCTGACGTGCAGGTGGGTGTCTGGTGTCAGCCCGGAGAGCGCCTCTTCCATCGTGCGCTTCATTCCGATCTCGTCGATGTGGCGCATGTCGTAGATGTCGAGGCCGTACTCCTTGATCAGGCGCTTCTCGCCCGGGTCGACCGAGCGGATGCCGATCTGGCGGATGTCGCCAGGCGACATCGCGGGTGAGCGCTCGCCGAGCCGGACCAGTGGCTCGGGGCCCAACCCGCACAGACACGCGACCGGCATGCCGTGGAGATTCCCGCTCGGCGTGATCGCGCTGGTGTTGAAATCGGCGTGGGCGTCGAGCCAGAGCACGCGCAGCGGCCGACCGATCCGCCGGCAATGGTCTGCGACGGCGGCGATCGAGCCGACGCCAAGACAATGGTCGCCACCGAGCACGATCGGCAGGCGCCCGTCGCGAAGCTCGCGCGAGACCGCACCATAGAGGGTGCGGTTCCATGCCACGACCTCGTCGAGGTGCCGGTAGCCGTTGGCTGGCGGCAGCCACGGGTTCACCGGACCTTGGAGGTTGCCGCGATCGACCAACGCAAGTCCGCGGGCGATGAGCGCATCGGCCAACCCGGCGACGCGCAGGGCTTCCGGTCCCATCGATGCCCCGCGCGCACCAGCGCCGACGTCGGTCGGCACCCCGATCAGCGAGACGGGCGGGAAGCGGCCCTCGAAGCGGTCGAAGCTCATCGCGCTCTCCGGTGGGGGTTGGTGGGCAAGTGTCCGGGGGAGGTTCGGCAATGGCAAGCTCGGCAATGGCAAGCGCTAAAGAGCAGCGCGCATGAGCACCGAGCGTCGCTCATGGGTCGCAGGACCCGAGGGACGGCGTGTGGAAGTGGTGCCGCTTGTCCGATTCGAACGGACGACCTATCGCTTACAAGGCGATTGCTCTACCGGCTGAGCTAAAGCGGCACGCGCGATCGTGATTCTACGACCTACCGGCACGACCCGACGATGGGCCGCGGACCACGGGATTTGACGATCATGTGCGCTGCCGGCGCGTGGCTGACCGCGCGCCGCTGAGACTCCCGCGACGGATCTGCCCTAGAGCCGCCCTTCAATCGGATGCGAGACCGGCCCGCCGCGGGCAGGTCTCAGAAACAGGCCACCGGACGTTCCGACAACGAGGTGTCCGACAGCACCGAGCGCCAGTCGAACGGACGATCCAGGGACGGCACGAGATCGACGAAGATCACCGCGCGATCGTCGATGCGCTCGGTGATCGCGGGTCGGAATCCGAGCAGGGTCACCTCGGCGACGCGGCGCTCGGCGTTGTCGCGATTCGAGAACAGCCCCAGCGAGATGGTGTTCTGCTGCGGCCCGGCAGTCACGACGTAGTAGTCCCGCAGGCCCTTTTGCTGCAGCGCACGGGCGGTCGCCAACGCCTCCTCGCGCGTCGCGGGCGCCGGCAGGAACACCGCGAAACCGCGCGACTGGCGCTCGTACTCCTCGCGCGTGCGAATCCGCTCGACCATCGGCGTGAGCAGATCGAGGGCACGTCTGGCCTCGGTCTGCGTCGCGAAGGGGCCAATGGCGAGACAACGACGCCCGGCCCATGCCTCGTCCGTATCGGGCGCGGTGACCAGCTCGGCGCTGGCCGCTTCGGGATCGCGGACTTCGCGCTCGGCGATCAGTACGAGGCGCGCAACGCCCGGATCGACTGCCGGCGGCGGCGGTAGCGGCCGACTCGACTGCCATAGCCACACGCCGACGCCAAGATTGGCAGCGAGCAGCAGGAGGAACAGGATCCGGGCGAACATCGGAGGGCTGGCACGGGGCAATGGCCCGCGGGCGCGGGGAAAATCATTCTAGCGGCGGGCATCCACACGCCCGTCCCCCGACTCGCCAGCGGGAGCCTCCCCGGCCCAGCAGGCCAGCCCGTCCAGAACGAGATCCGGAGCGTTCTCGACCGGGACCGTGAGCAGGCCGGCCAGCGTCCGGGCATCGCCGCCATGGAGGACGATGGCCGGTGGCGACGCGGCCCAGGCGCCGGCGCGCCCGACCATGCGCTCGATCAGGCCCGCCGCGGCCAGCCATGAGCCGCTCGCGATCGCATCGGCGGTGTCGCAGGCCAGTTCGACGACCGAGCCGGGCGCGGTCGGGCGAATGCCCGAGGTCGCATCGACGAGGGCCCGCTGCATCAGTGCCGGCGAGGGCGCGATCAGACCGCCGTGGTGGCGGCCATCGGAACCGAGCGCATCGACCGTCAGCGCGGTGCCGATGCCGATGACGAACTGCTCGCGGGGAGCGCGGCGATGCGCGGCGATCAGCGCGAGGAAGCGGTCGACGCCGAGACGCGAAGGCTCCGCGTAGGCGATGCGCAGGTCGCCGAAGCAGGCGACGGTCCGCGCCTCGCGCAGCGGCACGTCCCCGAAGGCGCGGCGGACGGCTGCCCGCAAGGCCTCGCGCGCTGCGGCCGGGCCGACGCAAGCCAAGGCGACCTCGTGCGGAACCGGCAGGCCGCGCCACGCCCGCGACAGCGCGACCGCGAAGTCCCGATCGGCATGCGCCTGCGCGCCCGAGGCCGGAAGCCCCGCGGCGCCGTCGTGGCGCCACTTGACCCGCGTGTTGCCAAGATCGACCAGTAGCCTCATGGTCGCGCCCGCACGCTGACCTCGCCGGCCGCGATCGCGACCTGCCTTCCGCCATCGCGATCGACGAGCAGGCGTCCCGCCGCATCGACCGCGCGCGCGACGCCGCTCCACTCGCCTTCCGCGTCGCGCACGACGATGGCGCGGCCGCGAAGCGCATCGTGCG
>CALDVP010000137.1 GCA_937924195.1 uncultured Lysobacterales bacterium | reverse complement strand
CCGAGTTCGGCGGCACGACGAACCTCAGGCTCGATGACACCAATCCGACCAAGGAAGACGCCGAGTACGTCGAGGCGATCAAGACCGACGTGGCGTGGCTCGGCTTCCGCTGGGCCCGCCTGCTACACGCCTCCGACTACTTCGAGGTGATCTATCGCTGCGCCGAGAAGCTGATCCGCGAGGGCCACGCCTATGTCTGCGACCTTTCGGCCGACGAGGTGCGCGAGTACCGCGGCACGCTGACCGAGCCCGGCCGCGACAGCCCGTACCGCGGTCGCGGCGTCGCCGAGAACCTCGACCTCTTCCGGCGGATGCGCGCCGGCGAGTTCGCCGACGGCAGTCGTACGCTGCGTGCGAAGATCGACATGGCCTCGGGCAACATCAATCTGCGCGATCCGACGCTGTACCGGATCCGCAAGGTGGCACACCAGAACACCGGCAATGCCTGGTGCATCTATCCGATGTACGACTTCGCGCACGCGATCAGCGACGCGGTCGAAGGCATCACGCACTCGATCTGCACCCTCGAGTTCGAGGACCACCGACCCCTCTATGACTGGATCCTCGACCGCCTCGACCTCGTCGGCGACGACTCGCTGACCGAGCCACTGCGCGCAACCGGGCTCGACATGCCGCGCTCGCGTCCGCAGCAGATCGAGTTCGCACGCGGCAACCTCGACTACACAGTGATGAGCAAGCGCAAGCTGATCGCGCTGGTCGAGGAAGGCCACGTCGATGGCTGGGACGACCCGCGGATGCCCACGATCTCGGGCGTGCGCCGCCGCGGCTTTCCGCCGGCCGCGATCCGCACGTTCTGGGAGCGCGCCGGCGTCACCAAGCAGAACAGCGTGATTGGCTTCGACGTGCTCGAGGGCTGCGTGCGCGAGGTGCTCGACCGCGACGCCGAGCGCCGTTTCGCGGTGCTGGATCCACTGCCGCTCCGGATCGAGAACCTCTCCGACGATCACATCGAGTCGATCGCCTTCCCGAACCATCCGAAGGACCCCGCGCGCGGCACGCGCGAAGTGCCGTTCTCGGCCCAGCTACTGATCGAACGCGACGACTTCGCCGAGGTACCACCGAAGGGCTTCCACCGCTTGGTGCCGGGCGGCGAGGTCCGGCTGCGCGGCGTCGGGATCGTCCGCTGCACCGGCCTCGACAAGGACGCCGAAGGGCGCGTGACCGGCCTCTCCGCGACGCTCGATCCCGACACCCGGCCCGGCCAGCCCGGCGCCGAGCGCAAGGTCAAAGGCACGATCCACTGGGTCAGCGCGCGCCACGCGCTCGCGGCCGAGGTGCGAATCTACGAACGCCTCTTTACGGTTCCGGACCCGGACGACGAGGCAGACGGCAAGCGCTTCCGCGATCGCATCGATCCGCACTCGAAGCGGATCGTGACCGCGCACGTGGAGCCAGCGGCCGCCCGCGCCGCTCCAGAGACCGTGCACCAGTTCGAGCGGCTCGGCTACTTCGTCGCCGACCGCCATGACCATCGTCCCGGGCAGCCGGTGTTCAACCGCACGGTGACCCTGCGCGACTCGTTCGCAAAGGCGACCAAGTGAGCCCGCGCGCCGCGATCGCCGTCGTGCTGGCAGCCCTCCTGCTGGCCGGCTGCGCGCAGCCCGCGAGCACACCCTCGCCCGTGCCGGAGCGCGCCCCAACCGCGCTGCCCGAGCCGCTGCCGCCGCCCCCCCTCGAGGAAGCGCCTGCGGCCGGCACCGTCGTGCCGGAGGTCGACACGCGCTGCCGCGTCGACGCCGACTGCGAGGTCAAGGACGTCGGCAACTGCTGTGGCTACTACCCGGCCTGCGTGAACAAGGACAGCCCGACCTTCCCCGAGCTCATCGCGCGCCAGTGCGCCGAGCAGGGACTCGCGGGCATCTGCGGCTACCCCGAGATCCGCGGCTGCGCCTGCGTCGAAGGCCGCTGCGTGCCTTCAGACGCGGAGTCGATGTGATCTACGCCCAGGTCCACCTGACGCTGCCGCCGTGGGTGCACCAGGCCGTCGATCCGAACACGGTCTGCCCGGACGACGCCTCGAAGGTGGCGCTCGCGATTCGCCTCGCCGCGCTCAACGTCGAGCGCCGCACCGGCGGCCCTTTTGGCGCGGCCGTGTTCACCGAGGCGGGGCGCCTCGTCAGCGTCGGCGTGAACCGCGTGATGCCGCTCAACTGCTCGGTCGCGCACGCCGAGATGATGGCCTTCATGACCGCGCAGCACCGGATGCAGCGTTTCCGGCTCAACGAGGATGGCCACCGCTTCACGCTGGCAACCAGCGCGCAGCCTTGCTGCCAGTGCTACGGCGCGAGCATCTGGGCCGGCATCGACCGGCTGCTGATCGGCGCACGCGCCGAGGACGTGCACGAACTGACCGAGTTCGACGAGGGCCCGTTGCCCGCCGACTGGGTCGGCGAACTCACGCGCCGCGGCATCGATGTCACCCGCGACATCGAGCGCGAGGCGGCGCGCGAGGTGCTGGCTGCCTATCGGGATTCCGGCGGCGCGCGTTATTGAAGGCCGGCCCAAAGACGCTCGTCGGATTGCCATCCTTTCGAGAACGGTGTTGTCCTCGGGGGAGCGTCGCGGGGCCCCGTATTCGTGCGCCGAGCAAGCTCGGCGCTACGGGCGTCGTCCGCGGGGCCGGCCATCGCGTCACCGTCGACTGCAGAGCGGTGCCTGCCCCGCCCGACCGTCGCGAAGCGCGGTGTGTGTGCGCGTAGCAAGCTCGGCACTACGGGCGCCTTGCCCGACGGCGACGCACGAACTGGCGGTTCTGCGGTGCTGGAATCGCCCAGTTTCGGCTAGCGCCAAACAGGGCCGAAAAGATCAGCCGCGACGGTCGATCGGCACGTAGGCGCGGTCCTCGGGGCCGACATAGTTCGCGCTCGGGCGGATGATCTTGCCGTCCTCGCGCTGCTCGATCACGTGCGCGCTCCAGCCGGTGGTGCGCGCGATCACGAACAGCGGCGTGAACATCGGCGTCGGGACGCCCATCATGTGGTACGCGCTCGCGCTGTACCAGTCGAGGTTCGGGAACATCTTCTTCGTGTCCCACATCAGCTGCTCGATGCGCTCGCTGACGGCGAACAGGTTGCGATTGCCGCCAGCCTCGCAGAGCTCGCGGCTGATCGCCTTGATGATGGGGTTGCGTGGGTCGCCGATCGTGTAGACCGGGTGGCCGAAGCCGATGATGATCTCCTTGCGCTCGAGCCGGGCGCGGATGTCGGCCTCGGCTTCGTCGGGGTCCGCGTAGCGCGCGATGATGTCCATCGCGACCTCGTTGGCGCCGCCGTGCTTGGGGCCGCGCAGCGCACCGATCGCGCCGGCGATGCACGAATAGAGGTCCGATCCGGTGCCCGCGATCACGCGCGCGGCGAAGGTACTGGCATTGAACTCATGCTCGGCGTAGAGAATCAGCGAGCGGTCGAGCGCGCGCGCGTGCAGCGCCGACGGCGGCTCGCCGTGCAGCAGGTGGAGGAAGTGCGCGGCGACGGTCTCGTCGTCGGTGCGGGTCTCGATCCGCGCGCCATTGCGGGTGAAGTGCCACCAGTAGAGCAGCATCGAGCCGAAGCTCGCGATCAGGCGGTCGGCCATGTCGCGCGCCTCGGCGGCCGGATGGCCCTCGCGCTCCGGCAACACGGTGCCGAGCACCGAGCAGCCCGTGCGCAGCACGTCCATCGGGTGCGCCGCGGCCGGCACCAGCTCGAGCGCCTCGCTCACGATTGCCGGCAGGCCCCGCAATCGCTTCAGCTTGGTGCGATAGGCGGCGAGCTGGCTTGCGGTCGGCAGGACGCCGTGGACCAGCAGGTGCGCGACCTCCTCGAAACCCGCGTGCTCGGCGAGGTCCTTGATGTCGTAGCCGCGGTAGTGCAGGTCGTTGCCGCTGCGCCCGACGGTGCAGAGCGCGGTGTTGCCCGCGGCGGTGCCGGACAGGGCCACCGACTTCTTCGGCTTCGGCAGGGTGCTCTCGGGGGTGCTGCTCATCGCTATCTCCTCGTAGGCCGCGGAACCATCCCGACTCGCCGCGAACGGCGGCGAGCGTCACGCCGTGGGACCGGCGCCGAACAACGCATCGATCTTGCGCTCGTAATCGTGGTAACCGAGCACTTCGTACAGCTCGGTCCGAGTCTGCATCCGATCGACGACATTGCGCTGCGTGCCCTCGTTGCGGATCGCGGTATAGACCACCTCGGCCGCCCTGGCCATCGCACGAAAGGCCGATAGCGGATAGATCACCATCGCGATCCCGACCGCGCGCAGCTCATCGACCGTGAAGTACGGCGTCTTGCCGAACTCGGTCAGATTCGCGAGTACCGGCACCTTCAGCGTGGTCACGAATCGCGCGTACTCGTCGAGCGTGGTGCAGGCCTCGGCGAAGATCACGTCGGCGCCGGCTTCCTGCGCGGCCAGCGCGCGCTCGATCGCCGAGTCGATGCCCTCGACCGCGAGCGCATCGGTGCGCGCGACGATGACGAAATCCGGATCGGTGCGGCCGTCGACCGCGGCCTTGATGCGGTCCGCGAAGTCAGCCTTCGGCACCACCGCCTTGCCAGGCCGGTGGCCGCAACGTTTGGCCTGGACCTGGTCCTCGATGTGGCAGGCGGCGGCGCCTGCGCGGATGAACTCGCGGACGGTGCGCTGGACGTTGAACACCGCGCCCCAGCCGGTGTCGGCATCGACCAGCAGCGGCAGCGCGGTGGCGCCGCTGATGCGGCGGATGTCCTCACAGACGTTATCGAGGCTGGTCATGCCGAGGTCCGGCAGGCCATAACTCGCGTTGGCGATACCCGCGCCGGAGACATAGAGCGCGCGGAAACCGGCGCGCTCGGCCTGCATCGCGGCATAGGCGTTGATCGCGCCCGGCAGCTGCAGGGGCTTTTCCTCGCGCATCGCCTGCTTGAGGCGCGCGCCGGGGGACGTCATCGGCATGGTGGGGCTACTCCCGGGTGGTCGGCGCGCGGGTGATTGCGGAAAACTGCGAATGGAGATGCCCACATCGCCCGCGTGCCATGCGTCTCTTCCTGGTCGCCATTCGGCGTCGCCCGTTCGCCGGTCTCAGGCCAGCAGCTCGGCAACGGCGGCGCGCTCTTCCTCGAGCTCTTTCAGCGTGAGGCTCATGCGCTCGCGCGAGAACTCGTCGATCGGCAGGCCCTGGACGATCTCGTAGCGGCCTCCGGCACAGGTCACCGGGAAGCCGTAGATGACGTCTTCGGGGATGCCGTAGCTGCCGTCGGACGGGATGCCCATCGTCACCCAGCGGCCACCGGTACCGAGCATCCAGTCCCGGACGTGGTCGATCGCCGCGTTCGCCGCCGACGCTGCCGACGACAGCCCGCGCGCTTCGATGATCACCGCGCCGCGCTTGCCGACCTTCGGGATGAATTCGTTTCGGTTCCAGTCCTCGTCGCCGATCCTGTCCTTGAGCGAAGCACCGCCGACGGTGGCGAAGCGATAGTCCGGATACATCGTCGGCGAGTGATTGCCCCACACGACCAGCTTCTCGATGTCACCGACCGGCACCTTGGCCTTCGCCGCGAGCTGCGATAGCGCGCGGTTGTGGTCGAGCCGCAGCATTGCCGTGAAGTTGCCCTTCGGCAGGCCGGGGGCCGACTTCATCGCGATGTAGGCGTTGGTGTTGGCCGGGTTGCCGACCACCAGGACGCGCACGTCGCGGCTCGCCGCCGCGTCGAGCGCGCGACCCTGCTCGATGAAGATCTTCGCGTTTTCCATCAGCAGGTCCTTGCGCTCCATACCCGGGCCGCGCGGGCGCGCGCCCACCAGCAGCGCCACGTCGGCGTCCCTGAAGGCGACCTCTGGGTCTGCGGTGCCGACCATGTCGGCGAGCAGCGGGAAGGCGCAGTCCTCGAGCTCCATCATGCAACCCTTGAGCGCGGCCTGCGCCTTGTCGATCGGCAGCTCGAGCAGCTGCAGGATCACCGGCTGGTCGCGGCCGAGCATCTCGCCGGAGGCGATGCGGTAGATGAGGCTGTAGCCGATCTGGCCGGCGGCGCCGGTCACTGCGACTCGGAGGGGCTTCTTCATCGGGAACCTCTGAGAGTGGGAAACGGGTTGGAAAAGGCGCGCGGAGGGCCCTCCGTGCGCGCAAGTTACGCGAGCGCCGCGAAGAAGCGCTCGATCCTTGCCAGGCCGTCGATCAGCTGCGCGGGTGGCAGCGTGTACGAGAGCCGTACCGCGCGCGGCTCGCCGAAGGCGCTGCCAGGCACGATCGCTGCGCCCTCGGCTTCGAGCAACGCGTTGCAGAGCTCGACGTCGTTGCCGATGACCGTCCCGCCGTGGCGCTTGCCGAAGAAGGCGCTGACGTCGGGAAACACGTAGAACGCGCCCTGCGGCTTCGGACAGCGGACGCCGGGGATCCGAGCCAAGCTCGCGAGCACCTGGTCACGCTTGGCCTGAAACTCGCGGCACATGCGCTCGGGGATGTCCTGAGGACCGGTGTAGGCGGCGACGGCACCGGCGGTCGTCACTTCGGGCAGATTGGTGATGTGGTTCGAGTTGAGCCGCACGACCGCGTCGATGATCGACTCGGGGCCGGCCATGCAGCCGACACGCCAGCCCGGCATGCCGTAGGTCTTCGAGACCGAGTCCATCAGGATCACGCGGTCGCGCAGCTCCGGCCGCGCGAGCACCAGATGCTGGTATCGCAGGCCATCGAAGATCATGCGGTTGTAGATGTCATCCGAGATCACCCAGACGTCGTGTCGAATCAGCACGTCGGCCAGCGCCTGGACCTCGTCCGGCGTGTAGACCATGCCGGTTGGATTCGACGGATTGTTGAACAGGATCAGCTTGGTCTTCGGGCCGATCGCCGCCTCGAGCTGCGCCGGCGTCAGCTTGTAGTCGGCCTCGGGCGGACAGTGCAGCAGGGTCGCGGTGGCGCCAAGGATGTCGCAGATATCGACGTAGGTGGTCCAGTAAGGCGTCGGGACCAGGACCTCGTCGCCCTCCTCGAGCAGGGCATACATCGTGTTGAACAGCAGGTGCTTGTTGCCGATGCCGGCGACCACGTGCTGGCGCGCGTAGCCCGCGATGCCAGCGCGGCGCAGATGCAGCAGGAAGCCGTCCAGCAGGTCATCGCGGCCGCGGTTGGTGCCGTAGTTGCCGGAGTCGTGGGCCAGCGCCTCGCGCGCCGCAGCGTAGACGTGCTCGCCCGGGAGGAAATTCGGGACGCCGATCGAGAAGCTGATCACGTCGCGACCTGTGGCGGCCATCGCCTTCGCCTTCATCGCCACGGCCATGATCGCGCTCGGTCGCGCCCGCGACATCCGCTGAGCCAAGGTCGGCATGGTCGGTCTCCCGGGGGAAAGCCTACGAGTTTAGCCGAGGGTGGTGCTTCCCCGGTGCGCGGCGACCCGCCGATGGATGGCCTTCTCGAATTCCACCAGCACGAACAGGACCGCCGCGGTGGCCGCGATGGCCAGCCACTGGCCGACTGAGAGCCCCGCGGTGCCGAACACCGCCTGCATCGGCCCCCAGTAGGTGATCACCGCCTGCAGCAGCATCAGGATTCCAATCGAGATCCACACCCATGGGTTCGGCGTGCCGCGTTGCCAGGCCGGCGCGGTCCAGTAGCGGCAGTTGAGCAGGTAGGCGATCTCGCCGGCGACGAGCACGTTGAGCGCCATCGCGCGAGCTTCGGCGAGTTCGCCACCGGCGTCGAGAACCGCGTGGAAACCGAAGAAAGCCGCGACCGTGAGCACGGTCCCGACCCACAAGATACGAATTACGATGAACCGGTCGAGCAGCCGCGCGTCGCGCGGGCGCGGCGGTCGCAGCATCGCGGTCGGCTCGCGCGGCTCGACCGACAGCGCGAGCGCCAGAGTGACCGCGGTCACCAGGTTCACCCACAGGATCAGCACCGGCGTCAGCGGCAAGACGCCCATGCCAATCATCACCGCGACGAAGATGACGAGGGCCTGGGCGGTGTTGGTCGGCAGGATGAAGGCGATCGCTTTGCGCAGGTTGTCGTAGACGCCGCGGCCTTCCTCGACGCCGGCGACGATCGACGCGAAGTGGTCGTCGGCCAGCACCATCTCGGCGGCGTTGCGCGCTGCCTCGGTGCCGCGCTGGCCCATCGCGACGCCAATGTCGGCCTGCTTTAGCGCCGGTGCGTCGTTGGCGCCATCGCCCGTCATCGCCACCGAGTGGCCGTGGGTCTGCAACGCACGGACCAGCCGCAGCTTGTGCTCGGGCGTGGTGCGCGCGAACACGTGCACGTCGCGCACGCACGCGGCGATGGCTTCGTCGTCGAGGCGGTCCAGCTCACGGCCGCTCAGCACGCCGCGATCGGTATCGATGCCGCAGCGCTCGGCGATGGCGCGCGCGGTTGCCGGATGGTCGCCGGTGATCATCTTGACCCGGATGCCAGCCTGGCGGCAGGACGCGATCGCGGCAGGGACTTCGTCGCGCGGCGGATCCTCGAAGGCGACCAGGCCCAGCAGCTCGAGCCGGTGGTCGATGGATTCCAGGGTCAGCGGGCCCGCGTGCCGGTCCGGCACGCGCGCGATCGCAAGCACGCGCAGCCCCTCCCGGGCGAGCTCCTCGATCATGGCGGTCCAGTAGTCGGCGTCGCCGGCTTCGACGACCGAAGAGGAGCGCTGCAGGATCGCCTCTGGTGCTCCCTTGACGTAGACCACGCCCCCGGCGCGGATCGCCATCAACTTGTGTTCGGCGTTGAACGGCAGCACCGCATCGCGCGAATGCGCGGCGCGCAGGCCGGCGACGTCGAGCCCCTCGCGCTCGGCGTGCGCGACGAGGGCACGTTCGAGTGGATCACCGTCGACGCCGCCGGGCGGTGCATCGCTGGCGAGGACGGCCGCCTCCAGCAGGTCGTGCGGCGAAGCATCGGGCACGAGGCCCTCCGGCGGCAGCAGCACCCGCGCGACCGCGAGCTGATTGCGAGTGAGCGTGCCGGTCTTGTCGCTGCAGATGACATCGACCGAGCCCAAGGTCTCGACCGCCGGCAGTCGCCGCACGATCACGTGTCGTGCCGCCATCCGGCGCACGCCAACCGCGAGCGCGATGGTCAGGATCGCCGGCAGGCCCTCGGGGATCGCCGCCACCGCGACCGCGACGCCGCCGATGAAGCTCTCGCTGAACGAGAACCCGTGGACGAGGACGCCGACCCCGACCATCACCACCGCGAAGGCCAAAATCGCAATCGCCAGCCGGCGAGCGAAGACCGCGAGCTGGGCCATCAGCGGCGTCGCCAGGTTTTCGACGTGGCTGACGAGGTCGCTGATGCGCCCGAGTTCGGTCGCGAGCCCGGTCGCGACGACGATACCGACGCCCTGTCCGCCCGCGACCCAGGTTCCCGCGTAGGCCATGCTGCGCCGGTCGGCGAGCATTGCGTCGACCGCGGCTGGATCGACGTGTTTGCTGACCGGCAACGATTCGCCGGTCAGGGCGGCTTCCTCGGTGCGCAGCCCGTGGGCCTCGATGAGGCGTAGATCGGCCGGCACCCGATCGCCGGTCTTCAGCGCCACGTGATCGCCAGGCACCAGTTGCTCCGCGTCGATGGTCTGCCAGCGGCCTGCGCGCAGCACCCGCGCCCGCAGCGCCAGCATCTTCGACAGCGCCGCCATCGCTGACTCGGCCTTGCCCTCCTGGATGAAGCCGATCACCGCGTTGATGACGACCACCGCGAGGATCACGATCGCGTCGACGTGATCGCCGAGCAGCGCGGTCACGACGGCGGCGACCAGCAGCACCTGGATCAGAACGCTCTGAAACTGCTCGAGGAAGCGTCGCCAGGCCGGTCGACGCGGTGCGGACTTCAAGCGGTTTGGGCCATGACGCGCGAGGCGCGCGTGCGCCTCGTCGTCCGAGAGGCCGTCGGGACCGACCTCGAGCCGTTTGCGGACTTCGAGTGCCGTCAGCGCATGCCACGGCGCGTCGCTGGCTCGGCGCTCCGTCTGCCCTGCCCGTTCCACCTGTGACACGCGCGACTCTCTTGCCGGAGAGTCGCGACACTATCGGCTTCGGCCCGCTGGGAACTGACCCTGGTCAAGTCTGCAGGACCCCGGGGGCTTGGGCGGATTCGAAGCTCCCGACCCGCCAGCGCGGGAAGGGATCCGCCAAACCGAGCCATGCGCGAGGCCCCCCCTGCATTTCAGATGCTGTGAGCAAGGCCGCGTCGAGCAGCGCCTGAACGCGGCCGCGATCGAGGTCGATGCCGATGATCGCGATTTCCTGCCTACGGTCACCCCAGAGCGGATCCCAGAGCCTGCGCATCGCCTCGAATTCGCGCGGATCGACGACCTCGTCGGCGGTTGGAGGCGGCGCAGTCCACCGGGCGGCCTGTTGCCGCAACCAGCCGATCGGCGTGAAGATCGGTGGTCGCGACCCCTCTCCCGGATCCTCGTCGACCAGCCCGGCATTCACGCGATGGCGACTCGCGAACCAAAAGCCGGCCGCCTGATGCTGCGTCGCGCCCCCGACGATCGCCAGTTCACCAACCCAGTCCATCCGCGTCGCCAGCCAGAAGAAACCCTTGGCGCGGATCACGTTTGGCAGACCGGCTCCGAGCAGCGTCGCGAAACGCTCCGGATGGAAAGGCCGCCGCGCCCGGTAGACGAAGCTCTCGAAGCCGTACCGTTCGCTCTCCGCGGTGTGTTCGCCGCGCAGTTCCTTCATCCAGCCGGGCGCGAGCTGGGCGCGGATGAAGTCGAAGCGACCGGTGCCGAGCACCCGTTGGAGCGGCACGCGACCCTGCGTCGCGTCGACCAATTCGGCGTCGCGGTTGAGCGCGCGCAGCACCCGGTGGACTTCGGAGAGGCCTGCGGCGTCGACCCGATCGGTCTTGTTGACGATGATGACATCGGCGAACTCGA
The DNA here is from genome assembly GCA_937924195.1 of uncultured Lysobacterales bacterium. GTDB lineage: Bacteria > Pseudomonadota > Gammaproteobacteria > Xanthomonadales > Ahniellaceae > UDEA-SF1. Next base: position 2,204 of record CALDVP010000137.1, on the reverse strand, counting down.
CCTGGTCTGCCAGCAACTGGACGACGCTGCGCCGATCTCCCTCGCCGGCCGTCTGCCCGCGGTCGCGCAGGAAATCGGTCGAACAGAAGTCGGCGAGGAACCGCTCCGCGTCGACCACGGTGACCATGGTGTCGAGTCGCGCCACGTCGCTCAGAGCGAAACCATCCTCGCCGCGCACCGAGAAGGTCGCAGCGACCGGCATCGGTTCCGAGATCCCCGTCGATTCGATCAGCAGGTAATCGAAGCGCTGCTCGGCCGCCAGCCTGCGAACTTCCTCGCGCAAGTCGTCGCGTAACGTGCAGCAGATGCAGCCGTTCGAGAACTCGACCAACTTTTCTTCGGTGCGCGACAGCGCCGCGGCACCCTGAGCGATCAGCGCTGCATCGACGTTGACCTCGCTCATGTCATTGACGATGACCGCGACGCGTAGGCCCTCGCGATTGCTCAGCACATGGTTGAGCAGTGTGGTCTTACCGGCTCCGAGGAAACCGGACAGTACGGTGACGGGCAACATCGGCGGGTACGGGGCGACGAGACAAGTGTTATTTTATAACACCTGGTGCTTGAGACCGTCATGATCCCGCAGACCTACGACCAGTGGCGCCATTGCATCGAAGTCGAATGCGGCCTCGCCTTGACGCCCGCATTCATCGCCGAGCGACTCGCCGAGCTCTCCGATGCCGACCATGAGCGCACGCGCCAGTTCGTCCGGTTGTACGGCGAGCCGCACCGCCAACGTGTCCTCGAGTGGTTCGGGCGCGCGCGCGGTTGATCCGCAGCCCAACGACAAGATCGCGCCTCGGGCAATGCGCAGCACTTCGCCTGGGGGCCGCGGCCGCCGAGAGCCGTCGTGTGGTGCGCGGGCACCGCTCGACTCAGGCGTTCTCGTCGGCTTTCCGTCCCGGGTGATAGGTCGTATGGACGTAGACCGGGATCGACAGATCGCCAAGGTGCCGCTCGATCAGCGGGCGAACCTCACCCCAGTCCATGCCGCCGACGCCGGTCGCCAGCCGCGGCAGTGCGAGCGAGCGGAATCCCTCGGACTCGGCCAGCTTGCGGAGCGCCCTCAGCGAGTGGCCGACGTGCGTGACCGAGGCCTTGCCCGGCATACCGCCGTGGTCGTAGCTGCCGTCCTGCGTGAACAGCGCGACGAGGTAACGGCCATCGGGGCCGGCCCAGGCCCACAGCTCGCCCGGCTTCGGATGCTGTGCATGGCAGTAGTGGCGGAAGTCCTTGTACATCGCCGGCGCGAGTTCCCGTAGGGCGAGCGCAAGCCCGGACTGAAAGGGGTCATTGGGCGCGACGCCGTGGGCGATCGCGTGGGCGCTCGACAGCAGAATGTCGCCGGACACTTCGTGAATCATGGCGGTCTCTCGTGGACGATGGGGTGCGCGACCGGTGACGGCCACTCCGCCCATGGTCTCGGACCTTCACGCCGTAGCGATTGATCCAGCGCAAGCGGCGCGACGTCGTCGAGACCCATCGAACACTCGGGCCTCGGGAGCGTGCGTCGATCAGCCCGCGCGATACGCCGCTCCGTGACTCGTCGACCAGGCACCCGCGCGGCGATCCGGGGGGTGGGCCGATCGGATCGGCCGGACAGCCCGGCAATCAGCGCCCATCGAGAACCGCGTTCCAACGGTCGAGGTTGGCGCGCTCGGCAGCGAACAGCGGGCCGACGTCGCCCTCGATCACGATCGACTCGATACGGTCGCCCTGCTGGATCGCGTCGACCACGGCCTGGTCTTCGGGGCCGACGACCTTGCCGAACACGGTGTGCTTGCCGTCCAACCACGGCGTTGCGATGTGGGTGATGAAGAACTGGCTACCGTTGGTACCCGGTCCCGCATTGGCCATCGACAGCACGCCCTGCTCGTGGCGGAGGCCAGTGTGGACCTCGTCGCCGAATCGGTAGCCGGGACCGCCACGACCGCTGCCTTCCGGGCAGCCGCCCTGGATCATGAAATCGCGGATCACCCGGTGGAAGCTGAGCCCGTCGTAGAACTTGCGCCGCGCCAGATTGGTGAAGTTGGCCACGGTCATCGGCGCGCGGTCGTCGGCGAGCGCGATGCGGATCGGGCCGCGAGTGGTCGTGATCACGGCAGTCAGCGTCGACATGGTCGGGGTTCCGGGTCGAGGGAAGGGCCGCCGATCCTAGCGCGACGACGCGGACGTTCCGCCGGGCGTAGACTTCGGGCTCCATC
>CALDVP010000136.1 GCA_937924195.1 uncultured Lysobacterales bacterium | reverse complement strand
GGCACCGCCGGAGCCGGGGGCTCGATTCAGAACGGCAACGTCTTCTACTCGCAGTCATTCGACGCTGCCCGGTGCGCCGCCGGTGGAGCCGAGCTCAATGACCGTGGAATGCCGGTCCGCGAGATCGAGCGCCGCAAGACTCCCGAGGAACTGGCGGCGGAGAAAGCCGCGGCGGCGGCGGCGGAAGAGGCCGAGCGGCTGCGCCTGGCACAGCAGCAGGCCGACCGTGTGCTGCTGATGTCCTACGCGACCGAGGATGACCTGCGCCGCTCCAACCAGCAGGAGCTCGAGGTGATCGAATCGTCGATCCAGACCGGCCGGCTGCAGATGGCGCGCCAAGAACGCACGCTCGCCGACCTGCTCGCCGCTGCCGCCGACGCCGAGCGCGCCGGCCAGGCCGTGCCGGCGGAACTCGCTGCGAGGATCGATGTCGTGCGCGCCCAGATCGAGGAGCAACGAGCCTTCATCACGCGAAAGCTCGCCGAGCAGGCGCAGTCGAACCTCGAGTTCACCATGCGGCTGATCCGGTACCGCGAGCTGCGCGCCCGGCAGGACGCGCTGATGCGCGGTGAGGCCAGCTGACGGCCGGCACCGCCGGAGCCGGGGGCTCGATTCAGAACGGCAACTTCAGCGACGGATCGACCGCCAAAATCTGCTCGCGGAAGACTTGCTGGATGCGCAGCAGCGCGTCGTCGTTGTCCGCGTCGAAACGCAGCACCAGCACCGGTGTCGTGTTCGACGCGCGCACCAGCCCCCAGCCGTCCGGATAGTCGGCGCGGATGCCGTCGATGGTCGATATCCGCGCGTCCGGGAAGCGCGCCTGGTCACGCAGGCGCTCGATGAATGCGTAGTGGGCGCCTTCCGACATCTGGACCTTGATTTCCGGCGTCGACACCCCTTTGGGAAGCTCGTCGAACAGTTCCTGCGGCGAGCGCTCACTGGCGGCGACGATCTCGGCAAGACGGGCCGCCGAGTAGATGCCGTCGTCGAAGCCGAACCAGCGCTCCCGAAAGAAGAAGTGCCCGCTCATCTCGCCTGCCAGCTCGGCGCCCTGCTCGCGCATCTTGGCCTTGATCAGCGAGTGGCCGGTCTTCCACATCAGCGGGCTGCCGCCGTGGCGCAGCACCACATCCTGCAGGTGCCCGGTGCACTTGACGTCGTAGATGATCGTCGCGCCCGGGTTGCGGATCAGCACGTCCATCGCGAACAGCATCAGCAGCCGATCGGGATAGATGATCTCGCCCGACGCGGTCACGACGCCGAGTCGATCGCCGTCCCCGTCGAAAGCGATGCCAAGGTCGGCGTTCATGCGCTTGACCGTGATGATCAAGTCGGCCAGGTTGTGCGGGTCGGATGGATCCGGATGGTGGTGGGGGAAATTGCCGTCCACCTCGCAGTAAAGCTGGAAGACCTCGCAGCCGATCGCCTCGAGCACCTGCGGGCCGATCGCGCCGGCGATGCCGTTGCCGGCGTCGACGACGAGGCGCAGAGGCCGCTCCACCTGGATGTCGCCACTGATCCGATCGATGTAGGCTGCCGCGACGTCCTGGGTGCGCAGGCTGCCGCGACCCTCGGCGAAGCGACCGTTGGCGATCCGCGAGTAGAGATCCTGGATCGCGGCATCGGCGAGGGTCTCGCCGCCGACGACGATCTTGAAGCCGTTGTAGTCCGGCGGGTTGTGGCTGCCGGTCACCATCACGCCGGAGCCTGCATTGAGGTGGTACGTCGCGAAGTAGAGCACCGGCGTCGGTACCGCGCCGATGTCGATGACGTCGCAGCCGGTCGACTTCAGGCCGTCGATCAGTGCCGCCGCAAGCCTTGGGCCCGAGAGGCGCCCGTCGCGGCCGACCACGCACTCGGTGAGCCCGCGCTCGCGGATCTCGCTGCCGACGGCCTGTCCGATGAGCCGCGCGATGTCCTCGGTCAGCGACTGGTCGACGACGCCGCGGATGTCGTAGGCGCGAAAGATCGAGCGCTCGACCGCGCGGGCAGCGGCTGGAACAGGGGTGGCAGGTACGCTCGCAGGATGCGCTGCGGCAGCAGGTTGCGGGGAAGGTCGGTTCGGGAGCGTGGCGGGCATGATCGGCTCGGCTTCGGTCGGTTTGCGGGAGAGCTTCTCGGCCGCGCCGCGCAGCCCCGCGGGCAGCCTCGCAGCGACCGCGGCACGGCGGGCGCCGAGCCCACGCCAGGCCGCCGCGACAGCCAGCGCGAGTAGTAGTAGCCCGCCCAGCACCAGCGTCGGCGGCGATTGGTCCTCGAGCAGCGCGAGGTAGTCGGCGACCTGAGCGGGGCGCGGCGCGCGGGCGACGAGCGTCAGCAGGCTGCCCGGGACGGGGCTGGTCGCGAGCACCGGAGCGTCCTCGCCGGCGCGACCGGCGGACGCGAGCAGGCTCGGCCGGTCGCCGCCCTGGCGCAATTCCAAGCGACCGCCTCCGCCGACGGCGTCGAGGGCGGCGCCGATCTCAGGCGACTCCATCACCACGTGGACCCAGCCGACGATCCGATCCTCGCGGCGCACCGCGTGGGCCGTGCCCACCAGATAGCGACCCTCCGGCGTCCGCTCGACATAGATCGGCGCGACGCCGCCGGCGCTACGCGCGCCAGCGAGCGCCGAGGCGCGGCTGTAGCCGAAACGCGCGAGGTCGACGCCAAGGAGCTCGACCAGTTCGGGACCGAAGATCTCGGCCCGGAGGGCATCCGGCAAGGCCGCGCGCAGCCGCGCGATCGCCGCGGTCGGCGCGACACCAGGCCAGGTCTCGAGGCTCTCGGCGAGACCTGGATCGGCGACCGCGGCGGCGACGCGCTGCTGGGTTCGCGCGACGATCGCGGTGAGGTTTGCCGAGACCGCGGCGGCATCGGCCCGAAGGCTGCCCTCGAGCGCCGCGCTGCGCGTCACCTGCAGTGCCTGGACCAGGCAGGCCGCCGCGAGTGCGGTGAGTAGGGCCGTCAGCACCCACCACAGGGCGAGAGACTCGCGCCGCGTCTTGCGTGCTTCGGCCTGCTCGAGCGCGGTCTTCTGCTTCGCCACCGTGAGTCCTCGTCGTTGCAGTCGACCGGCTAGCCTCAGCCGCGGCCGGTGTGGCCAAAGCCGCCCTCGCCACGCCCGGTCGGGTCGAAGGAGTCGACGATTCGCAGCCCACCCCGCGCGACCGGCACGAAGACGAGCTGGGCCAGCCGATCCCCTGGGACGATGGTAAAGGCCGCATTCCCCCGGTTCCAGCACGACACCAGCAGCGGACCCTGGTAGTCCGAGTCGACCACGCCGACCAGGTTCCCGAGCACGATGCCGTGGCGGTGGCCAAGCCCGGAACGCGGAAGGATCATCGCGGCGTAGCCGGGGTCGCCGATATACATCGCGATCCCGGTCGGCACCAGCAGGGCGTCGCCTGGTCGCAGTTCGACCGGCGCCTCGACCATCGCCCGCAAGTCCATGCCGGCCGAGCCCGCGGTCTGATACTCGGGCAACGGGAAGTCGCGCCCCAGCCTCGGATCGAGGACCCGGATAGCGATGTCGATCATCGCGAAGGCAGCCTCGCGGCGATCTCCGCCACCAGCCGCGCGGCCAGCGCCGACTTGGGCGCGCGCGGCAGATCGACGCGGGTTCCGTCGCGCGCAATCAGGAGCAGTGCATTGTCGTCGGCGTCGAAGGCGTCATCGGACCCGCCGACCGCGTTCGCGGCGATCAGGTCGAGGTTCTTGCGCGCCAGCTTGTCGCGCGCATAGTCCTCGACAGACTCGGTCTCGGCGGCGAACCCGACGAGGAAGGGACGCTCGGGCCAGGCCCCGAGGGTCGCCAGGATGTCGGTGGTCGGGACCAGTGACAGCGAAAGGCCCTCGTCGGACTTCTTGATTTTCGAGCCCGAGGCCAGCTTCGGGGTGAAATCCGCCACCGCGGCCGCAGCGACGAATACCTCGGCCGCCGGCGCCAGCCGGAAGACGGCCTCGGCCATTTCGCGCGCGGAGCGCACATCGACGCGCTCGACACCAGCGGGGGTGGCCAGGCGCACGGGTCCCGCCACCAGTGTGACGGTCGCGCCGACGCGCGCGGCCGCTTCGGCGACCGCGAACCCCATCTTCCCCGAGCTGCGATTGCCAAGAAAACGCACCGGATCGATATCCTCGTAGGTCGGACCGGCGTTGACCAGCACCCGGCGGCCGGCGAGCAGCGGTGGTGGCGATGCCGCGGCCGAGAGCGCCGCGACGATCTCGGCCGGTTCGGCCATCCGACCCGCACCCTCGTCGCCGCACGCCTGGCCGCCGACCCCGGGGCCGACCAGCATGGCGCCGCGGGCGACCAGCATCGCGACGTTCGCACGCGTCGCCGGATGCGCCCACATCGCCTGGTTCATCGCCGGGGCCAGGACCAGCGGAGCGCGGCTGGCCAGGCACAGCGTGGTCACGAGGTCATCGGCCATGCCCGCGGCGAGCCTCGCGATCAGCCCGGCGGTCGCGGGAGCGATCACGATGCGGTCGGCCCATCGCGCCAGCTCGATGTGTCCCATCGCCGCCTCGGCTGCGGGATCCCACAGCGAGCTGCGTACCGGATGGCCAGAGAGCGCTTGAAAGGTCGTCGGTCCGACGAACTCTCGCGCGGCCTCGGTCATCACGACGCGGACCTCGGCGCCCACCTCGCGCAGGCGCCGCACGAGGTCGGCCGCCTTGTACGCGGCGATTCCACCGCCGACGCCGAGCAGGATCCGTTCGCGCAGCACGGGCTGGGCTGGGCTTTGCATCGCAGCGAGATCGTACACGAGGGCGCGCCGCCTTCCGGCAGCGGATGGTGACCCCGTCTGCGACGATCCCACCATGCGCCTCGCCGATCTCCCGCCGAACGACCGTCCTCGCGAGCGCCTGCTCGCGCAAGGGGCCCACGTCCTGACCGACGCCGAGGTACTGGCAGTGTTCCTTGGCACAGGCAACGCCCGCGAGTGTGCGCTCGTGACCGCGCACCGGCTGATCCGACGCTGCGGCGGTCTGCGCGGCCTGCTGCGGCAGCCGACCGGCGCCGCGCTGGCCTTGCCGGGGATCGGCCCCGCGCGCTGGGCCCGCTTGGTC
>CALDVP010000135.1 GCA_937924195.1 uncultured Lysobacterales bacterium | reverse complement strand
CAGCGCGTGCGCCGGCGCGTAGCCGGGATCGAGCGCCAGCGCCGCGGCCACCGCCTCGCTCGCCGCCGGCTCTCGCCGGCCGGCGTGCAGGATCTCGGCGAGCAGGACGCGCGCTGCGGCATCGCGCGGGGCGCGACGGATCAACGCGCGCGCGGCGACTTCGGCCTCGGCGAGACGGCCGGCCTCGAACAGTCGGGCGACGTCGTTCAGCGTGGTCATGCGACGTGCTCCTGCAGGCGACCATCGCAGGCGCGACGAATGAACTCGACGAAGGAGTCGATCACCCGTCGGTCGCGATAGAGCACCGCCTTGCGCTCGCGGATCCGGGTGCCCATGGCTGCCCGCCAGTCGCGGTCGGTGGCGAGTCGAATCGCGCGCGCGAGGTAGTCGGACTCGTCGGTGGCGATGAGCTCAGGCAGTCCCATCATCGCCAGCATCGCCTGCGTGTGGCGGCTGCGCATCGTCTCGCGCGGGAGGGTCAGGATCGGCAGGTCGCGCGCAAACAGCTCGAGGCTGGTGTTGCCGCCCGACCAGTCGATCGGATCGAGCGCGAAATCGGCGCGCGCGGCAAGTCCGAAATAGCCGGCGTGGGGCAGGGCGCGGCACAGCGCGATGCGCCGTTCCGGATCGAGGCCCGCCTCGGCGAAACGGCGCGCGATTCGCGCCCGGAATTGCGCGCCGATCTCGCCGATCGCGTGCGGCGTGAACGCAAACACGAGATCCGGCGCCGCGCGCGCGAGCTCGACCAGCAGCGCGTCGTGCACGGGCCTCAGCTTCTGCGCCATCTGCGGGATCGCGCAGACGATGGCGTCGGCCGGCAGGGCCGCGAGCTCGGGCACCGGCTCGGCGCGCACGGTCGGGGCCTCGAAGCAGGTGCCGAGGCCGGGCAGCCGCCACAGCCGCTCCGAGTAGTCGGCCTCGCCGCCGGCGCGCTCCATCGCGTCGGCGGTCAAAAACCAGTCCATCGTCGACAGTCCGCTGGTGACCGGGTGGCCCCACAGCATGGCCTGCACCGGCGCGTGCCGGCGCGCAGCCAGTGCCTCGACCAGCGAGGACATGCCGACGTCGAGGAAAACCAGCACGTCGAGTGCGCAACGATCGATCGTCGCCGACCACTCGGTCAGGGTGCGCTCGCCGCTCTCGATGCGGCGAGCGCGGGCGCCGACGCGCTGGGTGACTTCGTCGACCTGGTCGGTCGGCGCGAACAGGAAGAGCTCGAACTCGGCCGGATCGAGCGCTTCGACCAGCGCGCCGAAGAGCCGGGTCACCGTATGCCGGCGCAGGAAGGCCGAGCAGATGCCAACCCGCGGCTTCTCACCCGCCGTGCGCCGTCGGCGTGGCGCGGGCGGCGGCAGCGCGCGTGCGACCAGCGCTTCGAGCACGCGGGCCGAGCGCGCCTGCCAGTCGCGGACCGGACCGCCGAGGTAGTGGCAGTTGAAGCGCGGCGCCGCGATCAGCGCGAGTTCGGCGTGGGCTGGCGGAAGCGCCGCCAGCTCGGCCGCGCCGAAGCCGTCGATGCCGGCCTCGACGCTGGCGCGGAACCTAGCCTCCGCGTCGGCATCGGGGTGCACCTGCGGGCTCGGGGTCAGCAGTCGCATCCTGCGCGCCGGCACGAAGCCTGGATCGCGTCGCAGGGCCTCGTCGATCGCCGCATCGGCCTCGGCCAGGCGCCCGGCCTCGGCCAGCGCGATCGCGTGCAGGATCCAGTCGGTCGCCGACCCGTCGAGCGCCGCGATGCGGGCGCTGACGGCAAGGCAGGCCTGTGGCGCCGCCCGTGCGGCCTGCAGCGCGCGATGCCAGGCGAGCAGCGCCGGGCGCGAGGCCGGATGGCGCCTCGCAAAGTCTTCGGCCAGCCGGGCCGCGTCGCCGGGCTGGCCGTCGCGGAGCCGGGACTCGACCGCCAGTACGAGGGCCTGCTCGGAATCCGGGGCCAGCGCGAGCAGCGCATCGGTCGCGCGGCGCGCGCCGGCCGCATCGCCGATCGCGAGCAGACACTGCGCCAGCAGGACGCGCGGCTCGGGTCGCTGCGGCGACGCCGACACGGCACCCTCGAGCGTGCCGCGGGCTTCGTCGCGGTGGCCGAGCGCCAGCGCCGCGCGCGCGAACAGCGCCAGCGCGCGCACGTCGCCGGGCTGCGCCCGGAGCGCGGCGGTGGCGAGCGCGTAGGCCTCGCCCACGCGGCCTTCGCGCAGCGCCAGTTCGGCCGCGACGAGCGGATCGGCCGTTGCCGCGCTCAAGGCGTCGATCCTGCGTCGCGGGCGAGGCGGCGATCGCGGCCGGCAGCGGCCTCGCGCGCGCAGAAGGCGACGAAGGCCTCGACCACCGCGCGGTCGTCGTAGAGGCGCTGCTTGCGCTCGCCGATCAGGCCGCTCATCTCGGCGCGGAAATCGGCCGAGGTCGCGAGCTCGACCGCGATGCGCACGTAGTCGTCCTCGTCGCGCGCGACCAGCTGCGGCAGCTCCATGCGCTCGAGCATCGCCAGCGTGTGCCGCCCGCGCATCAGCGGTCCCGGCAGGGTCACGATCGGCGTGTCATACCAGAACATCTCGAGACTGGTGTTGCCGCCGGACCAGTCGAAGGCGTCGAGGCCGAAGTCCGCGATCCGGGCGAGACCCAGCCACTCGGCCTGGCTGACCCAGCGGCAGATCGCAAGCCGCGGATCGAGCGCCACGCCCTCGGCGTCGAACGCGCGACCGAGGCGCGCGCGATAGCGCCGAACCGGCGCGTCCGCGAAGTACGGCGTCATCAGGAAGCGCAGGTCCGGCGCGGCCGCCGCGATCCGCGCCAGCGCGCGATCGAAGCGCGGCCGCAACTTCTGCACCAGTTGCGGCATGAACGCGAGCACACCCTCCGGTCGGCCGGTCGCCAGTTCGATCGGCAGCGCGGTCGGTCGGTCCTGCGGCGCTTGGTAGCAGGTGCCGAGGCCGGGCAGTCGCTCGAGGCGTTCGCTGTAGTGTCGTTCGCCGTCCGGCGGCTCCATCGCATCCGCGGTCAGGAACACGTCGATCGACGGCAGGCCGGTCGTGACCGGATGGCCCCACAGCGCGGCCTGGGTCGGGGCGAGGCGCAGCGCCGCGAGCGCGGCGCCGGTGGTCTCCATGCCGACGTCGAGCCACACGATCAGGTCGAGATCGCGCGCGGCCACGGCCCGGGCCACGTCGCCGAGTCCTCCGGGGATGCGCAGGTAGTCGTCCGCGTTCGCGACGAAGTCGCGCGTGACCTGGTCCTCGCTGCTTCCGGTGTGGATCAGCGTGACCTCGAATCGCGGCCGGTCGAGTCCGCGAACCAGCGCGCCGAAGAGCTTGGTCACCGTGTGGTGGCGCAGCATCCCGGTGGCGATGCCGACGCGCAGACGGCCATCGTCGGGCCGGCGCAGCACCGGGATCGCGCCGGCGGCGCGCTCTGCGAGTGTCGAGGCGATGCGGCCCAGTCGCCGGAGTTCGCCGGCCAGCGGCTCGCCGAGATAGTGGGCGTAGAAGGCGGAGGCCGCGTACAGCATCGACTGCGCGACGGTCGGGTCGATCGCTGCCGGATCGATGGCCTCCAACGTCACGAGCCGGTCGCGCCAGCGTTCGAGGAAGGCCGCCTCGGCGACCTCGTCGT
>CALDVP010000134.1 GCA_937924195.1 uncultured Lysobacterales bacterium | reverse complement strand
GGCGACGCCGCGCAGCGTGCAGGTCACCGGCGTTGGTGGACTCGAAGGCCGCCGCTTCCGGTTCTCGCCGTTCTTGCTGGGGCCGAACGGCAACTATCGGTACGAAGCCGACGCCGGCGGCGAGCGTTTCGAGATCGAACTCTGGCCTGGGCCGTGCCGCAGCGTCGACCCGAATGCGCAGGACGCCGCGGTCAGCGATTACCGCGTGGAGCTGTCATGGCGCGCGCGCCGCTGGACCGGTTGCGCCCACAATGGCTTTTCCGTGCGCTGAATCACGCGCAGCACTCCCGGTCAATCCCGCTCGACTTCGGAAGCGCCTGTGGTCGGCGTGCCCCACAGCGTCATCATGCCGCCGTCGGAGGTCCGCAGCACGAGGTTCGGGCCGATGCGCTCCAGGCGGTCGACCTTCTCGAGGAAGGCGGCCAGTTTCTGTTCCATGGTCATCGCGTCCTGGTTCGCGCACATCTTCTTCGAGAGGGCGACCGGGCCGATCCGCATGGCACCGTCCGCGACCGCGTACTCGGCCGACATGGAATTGCAGGGCCCCACGCCTGACATCGATCCGCTCGCGAAGACCAGCTTGATGCGCTGGCTCTTGCGCTCCACGTCCTGGATCTCATCGAGGGTGTAGTCCGACCAGCGCTCGACGACGAAAGTCCAGCCATCGACGTCCTGGTTGGGCGCTTCGAGGGCGGAGACGAAGGTCACGTTGGCTCCCGGCTTCACGTACTCGAGGACCCGTTTGCGCTCGCTGGCGACCGCGTCGGTGGCGAGTCCGGCTGCCGCGAGCGCGGCGATCAGGAGTGCGGGGCGCAGGGGCGCTCTCGTCATCGGTGTCGTCCTTTTCGGTTCGTTGGCGCCGCGGCGGGGCGCTCAGAAATCCATGAAATAACCGCCGTTCACCGGAATGTTAGCGCCGGTGATGAAGCCGGCGTCATCCGCGGCCAGGAACGCTACGACCCGCGCGATGTCGGAAGGTTCCCCGATCCGCCCAACCGGGATTCGCGCAACGATGTCGCGGCGGATGTCCTCCGGGATCGTCATGACGAGGTCAGTGCGGCAGTAGCCAGGGGAGATGCTGTTGACCGTCACGCCCTTGCGCGCCACCTCGCGCGCCAGCGCCATCGTGAAGCCGTGCATGCCGGCCTTGGCCGCCGAGTAGTTGGTCTGGCCGAACTGCCCGGTCTGCCCGTTAACGGACGAGATGTTGATGATTCGTCCGTGGCCGCGGTCGCTCATCGGGCCGACCAGGTGGCGACACATGTTGAAGACGCCGTCGAGGTTGACCGTGAGCACCGCGTCCCACTGCGCACGGTCCATCTTGCGCAGAGTCGTGTCGCGCGTGATCCCCGCGCCGTTGACGAGGATCGAGACCGGACCCAGGGTCGCCTCGACGCGCTCGACGAGGTTACGGCAGGCATCGAAATCGGCGACATCGACGGGCTCGAAGCGCACGCGGTCGCCGAGATCAGCGACCGCCTCGCCGAAGACCGCGATCCGCTCGGCCCGCGTGCCGAGATCGGCGGCGACGACCCGGGAACCCGACAGGGCCAGCCGGCGGCAGATCTCGACGCCGAGGCCGCCGATCCCGCCGGTGACGATGGCGATCCGATCCTGCATGACGTATCTCCATGGCTGCTGCAATGCAGCAAAAACGCCATGCTAGGCATGCGGCCGGAGGGTGTCAAACGCCGGATAGGAGCCAGCGAGGGGCCGCGACGATCGCGGCCCGGAAAGTGGATCGCGCCTCGACTACTTCTTCGCGCCGCGCGCAGCCGGCGGCGAGGTTTTCGCACCCGGAGCCGGCGGATTCAGCATCTGCGCTTGCATCGCCTTCCACATCTCGAGGTTGCGCTCGGTCAGTTCGTTGACCATCTGCCACGCGTTCTGGCTTATCAGCCCGGTGACCTGGTTGCGGAAATGCTGGCTCTGATCGAGGAAGTTCTGCATCGAGCGCTCGAGGTAGCCGCCCATGAAGCCCTGGAGGGAGTCGCCGTAGAAACGGATCACCTGCGAGAGCATCCTCGTCGAGAACATCGGTTGTCCGCGCTCCTCGTGCTCGGCGATGATCTGGAGCAGCACCGAGCGAGTGAGATCCTCGCCGGTCTTCGCGTCGCGCACCTCGAAGTCTTCGCCGTCGAGGACGAGCTGTCGCACGTCCTCGATGGTGATGTAGCTCGAGATGTCGGTGTCGTAGAGACGCCGGTTCGGGTACTTCTTGATGACGCGGGTCTTAGCCATTTTTCGACCGTATCACGATCCCGTCGCGCCGGGATCACCAGCCCATGTGATGGCCGCCGTTGATGTCGAGGTTCGAGCCGGTGATCCACGCAGCTTCCTCGGCGACCAGGAAGGCGACGGCATAAGCGATCTCCTCTGGCGTGCCCAGCCGACCGGTCGGAATGTCAGCCGCAATCTTGGCCCGAACCTCCTCGGGAACCGCCATCACCATGTCGGTTGCGACGTAGCCCGGGGAAACCGTGTTGACCGTGATCCCGAGCTTGGCGTTCTCGCGTGCGAGCGAGATCGTGAAGCCGTGCATGCCGGCCTTCGACGCCGCGTAGTTCGCCTGACCGTACTGGCCCTTCAGGCCGTTGATCGAACTGATCTGGATGATCCGGCCCCACTTGCGCTCGCGCATGCCCTCGATGACCGGTCGCGTGACGTTGTAGCAGGAGTTGAGGTTGGTATTGATGACCTCGAACCACTGCGCTGGCGTCATCTTGTGGAACGTGCCGTCGCGGGTGATGCCGGCATTGTTGATCAGGATTTCGATCGGCCCGAGCGCGGCCTCGACGTCGCGCACCATCGCCGCGGCCTCGTCGGTGTTCGCGACGTCGCCCTTCGCGATATGCACCTCGATGCCCTCGTCCTTCAGCTTCGCCTGCCAGGCGCGGGCCTTGGCTTCGTCGCGATAGTTCGTCGCGACGCGATGCCCGAGTCCCGCGAGCCGCTTCACGATCGCGGTACCGATGCCGCCGGTGCCGCCGGTGACCAAAGCTACGCGTGCCGTCATGTCCTTGCCTCCCCTGTCTGATGACCGAGCGGCATCGCGCCGCGCCGATCGCTCCATTCTAGCGAGCCTCGGCGACCGGTCGGTCATTCGGATAGGGAGGGTGCGGCGATCGTGCGGCGACCTACAAGCCCCGCGAGATCGAGCTCGGCGATTGCGCGTGCCAGCAGCGCGCGCACCGAGCTGGCGACGACGGCCTTCGGCGGCAGTCCGAGCGCGATCAGCACCGCCCGTAGCGCGGGTAGGGGATCGTCGGAGTCGACCGGGATGCTGCCGATCGACTTCGACAGCTTCGCGCCATGCGCATCCACCGCGACGGGCAGGTGTAGGTAACGCAGCATCGGCAGGCCGAGGGCCCGCTGAACCAGGATCTGCCGGGGCGTCGAGTCGAGCAGATCCGCGCCCCGAACCACTTCGGTGATCCCCTGCGCGTGGTCGTCGACGACAACGGCGAGCTGGTATGCGAACAGGCCGTCGGCGCGCTTGAGCACGACGTCGCCGCAGGTCGCTGCGGGATCCTCGACGATCCGTCCCTGCAGCCCGTCTTCGAAGACCACCTGGCCCGGATCCACGCGCAGCCGCCAGGCCGGCAACCGGGTCGGATCGGGCGGGCTGACGCAGCCGCGGTGGACGGCGCCCGGGCCAAGCATGGACCGGCTGCACCAGCACGGGAAGACGAGGCCGCGCGCCTCCAGGTAGTCCAGCGCCCGGCTGTAGGCGTCGAGGCGCCGATGCTGCCAGAGCACCGGCTCGTCCGGTTCGAGGCCGAATGCGTCGAGGGCATCCAAGATCTGCCGGGCCGATCCGGGGACCGCGCGCGGTGGGTCGATGTCCTCGATCCGCACCAGCCACGTGCCGGACTGCTGGCGTGCCCGGACGAAGCTGCCGACTGCGGCGAGCAGCGAGCCGAAGTGCAGCGCCCCGGTCGGGGATGGCGCGAAGCGGCCGCGGTACACGGCGCTGTCATCCCATTCAATCATCGCTTAATTGCACCCGCTGCGAGGAGCCGAAAACTTGAAATCGTCGTTGCGCACACAACATCGTCGTTGCGCACACAACATATACTGGCGCGCAAGTGGCTTTGTCCGTGCGGGCGCGTCGGCACGGTGACTCTGGTGGAGGAAAGATTCGATGATGCGGATTGCCCTGTTCCTGATGACCAACCTCGCGGTCCTCGTGGTCGTGTCGATCATCTTCAACGTGTTCGGCCTGTCGACCTTCACCGAAGGCTATGGCATTGACTTCAAGGGGTTGCTCGTCTTCTGCGCGCTGTTCGGCTTCGCCGGGTCGTTCATCTCGCTGGCGATGTCCAAGTGGATGGCCAAGCGCGCGACCGGCGCCCACGTCATCGGCGAGCCGCGCAACGAGGTCGAACGCTGGCTGGTGGCCACGGTCAAGCGCCAGGCCGACAGGATGGGTATCGGCATGCCGGAGGTCGCGATCTATGACGCCCCGGACATGAACGCCTTCGCGACCGGCATGAACAAGAACAACGCGCTCGTGGCGGTCAGCACGGGCTTGCTGCGGGGCATGGACCGCCGCGAGGTCGAGGCGGTGCTTGGCCACGAGATCGGCCACGTCGCGAACGGCGACATGGTCACGTTGACGCTGATCCAGGGCGTGGTGAACACCTTTGTCCTGTTCTTCTCGCGTGTGATCGGCCACTTCATCGACCGCGCGATCCTGCGCAACGAGGACGGACCGGGCATTGGTTACTACGTCAGCGTCGTGGTCCTCGACATCCTCTTCGGTGTCCTCGCATCGATCATCGTTGCGTGGTTCTCGCGGCGCCGCGAGTTCCGAGCGGATGCTGCCGGCGCGGCGCTCGAGGGCAACGGCGCGATGATCGCGGCGTTGGAGCGGCTGCGCACGGCGCACGAGGCCTCGACCCTGCCGAAGCAAATCGCGGCGTTCGGCATCTCGGGCGGAGTCGGCAAGCTGTTCGCGAGCCATCCGCCGCTCGAGGAGCGCATCGCCGCGCTACGCGCAGGGCCCAGGGTCGTCGGCTGAACGCAGCGACAGCCTCGTGACACGCAGAGCCCGGCTCCGAGCCGGGCTCTTTCATTTCTGGACCTCGGGAGCGGCAGCAGGGCGCGTTGGTCGCGCGGTTCCGGTCAGGCCGCACCGACGACTTGCTCGGGCTCGGACAAGAAATTGCCCTGGACGAAATCCACCCCTAGCGTGAACAGCACGGCCATGCTCGCGGCGTCTTCGACGAATTGCGCGATGGTCTTTCGCCCGGCCGCATGGGCGATGCTGCAGAGCTCGCGCAGCTTGCTCTGGTGTTCCGGGGACTTGGGCAGATCCACCATCAGCCGGCGGTCGAGCTTCACGAAGTGTGCGCCGACGTGTTGAACGATTTGCGGCGCGTTCGCGGCCGCACCGAAGTCCTGGATTGCAAGCCGGCAGCCGAGGGTCGCGACGCCCTCTCTGAACTGACGTACGCCGTTCAGATTCGTGCCAACGGTGGCCTCGGTGAACTCGAATACCAGCGCCTGTCCCTGAATGCCCACCTTGCGGATCTGTTGGCCGATCGAAGCGACGAGGCCAGCATCGTCCAGCGAGTGCGGATTGAGCTTCACGAACAGGGTCGCCTCGCGGCCCTCGCGGGCGTGCGCCGCGATGGCCTTGCAGGCGTTCCCGACCACCCAGCGGTCGATCGTTGACAGCAGCCCGTACTTCTCGGCCACCGGGAAGAACTCGCCAGGCAGCATCTCGCCGTTCGGACCATTGAGCCGGACCAGGACCTGGAAGTACTCGCCCTCTGCGCCCTGGAGGCTGACGACTGGCTGGAAACTTAGAACGAGACCGTCGTGTTCGATCGCGTCGCGGACGATTCCGAGCAGTGCCTTCTCGGCCGCAGCGTCGGCTTTCTCCTTGGCCGCGGGGTCGTCCACGGCGACCTGGTTGCCACCGGCATCCTGGGCCTGCTTGAGCGCACGGGAGGCGCGGCCCAGCAGGTCATCGCCAGAGGCGATCGCGTCGCTGATGAGCACGAGGCCCGCGCTGATGGTGATCGGGAACGAGCGGTTACCGACTTCGAAGACGTGGCCTGCGAAGGCGTCGCGCAGCGCCTCGGCTCGCGCCTGTGCCTCGTCGTGGCTGGTGCCGCGCATCAGGAGCATGAATCCGTGATCCGAGTAACGCGCGACCAGATCGCCGGATTGGCCGAACTCCCGTAGCCCTTCGGCGACCTGGCAGATGAGCTCATCGACCTGCGCGATGCCGACGGCCTCCGATATCCGGTCGAAGCCGTCTGGTTCGACGAGCAATAGCGCCGCGTCGTGCGAACCCGGCTCGAGGCCGGCCACGAGTTCGCCGCAGGCCTTGAACACGGATTGCCGGTTGGCAAGACCGGTCAATGGATCGATGTCGGGGGCAACGAGCACCTCGCGGCGGCGCAGGGTGATCTGCAAACAGGGCTCGCCCTCGAAGCTGGCGCGGGCGAACAGCATCTCGGCATCGAAGTTGGAACCGTCGAAGCGCTGGGCGCGGATCTCGATCGGCTCACTCGGGGCCTCGTCGCGGGCCAGTCGCTTCAGTACGTCCTTCAACTTGGCCGCGGTCGATGGGTCGATCATGTCGAGCAGCGTTATGCCCTCGAGCTCTTCGAAGCTCTGGACGCCGAAGAGCTCGAGGTAAGCCGGGTTGGCGCGAACGTGCATGCCTTCGTGGACGTAGGCGATGGCGTCGCGCGAGGATTCGAGCATGGCGTCGCAGCGCTGCTCGAGTTCGCGGATCCGGGCCTCGGCGTTTGCGAGCGCCAGGCGCTGGCGCCGGCGGGCGAACTCGCGGCGGATGACGTCCTCGATGTGCGCCGGCTCCTCGCGAAGCATCAGTGCCGAGACCCGCGCCTTGGTCGCCGCCAGCAGCATGCTGGCGTCGACCGATTCGGCCATGGCGATCACGGGCAGGTCGAGGCGTTCACGCTCGATCATCGCCACCACGTCGGCGACCTTGGCAATTGGAGATTGCCAGTCGACCAGCAGCAGGTCGGCGTCCCGTCGCGCGATTGCCTCCTCGAGGGCCGGGCGCGTCGCCACGCGCTCGACGCGGGCGTTGTGCCCGGCGCTGCGCAATTGGCCTTGAAGCCGCTCGGCATAGTCGGGGCTCGCATCGACGAGCAGCAGTCGGATCGAGGCGGCGGTCTTCTTCGGGGGCATCCGGAACTCTGGTGTGCGGCGAAACGGCGACCGGGATTCTAGTGCTGGTTCCCACTGCGGATGCGAGACTGGACCGGGTTCGGGCCTGGCCGCGTCACTTCAGGTTCCTGATGACTTCGCGTCAGAGTGGCGTCTTCGCATTGGCGCCCGGGACCTCCCGGACGAGGCGGGGCACCAAATATCCGGGGAGGCGGGCCCTGAGTGTATCGATGAGCCGACGGGCCTCGTCGTCCGGGACCTCGAAGTGCGCAGCCCCGCGCACAGGATCGAGCACGTGAACGTAGTACGGGAGAACTTCGGCCGCGAACATCCGCTCGCTGAGCGCTGCCAGCGCGTCCACATCGTCGTTGACCCCGGCCAGCAGCACGCTCTGATTCAGCAGCGTGGCGCCAGCCAGGCGCAGCCGAGCGAGTGCGGTATCGACCGCCGCGTCGAACTCGTTGGCGTGGTTGGCGTGAAGGACGATGACGACCGGCCACGGCAGTCCGCCCAGCCACCGCACCAGCGGTTCGTCGACCCGGGACGGCAGCACGATCGGCAGCCGCGTGTGGATGCGAAGTCGACGCACGTGCGGCACGGCGGCCAGCTCTCCGGTCAGTTCGGCGAGGCGCGTCGTCACAAGAGACAGCGGATCGCCGCCGGAAAGGATCACTTCGGAGACGTCGGGATTCGCTCGGATCCAGTCGACGGCTTTGCGCCAGCGGCCGAGAGAGGCCGTCTCCTCCGCGTACGGGAAGTGACGGCGGAAACAGTAACGGCAGTTGACCGCGCAGGTGCCCGTGGCGATCAGCAGCGCGCGACCTTGGTATTTGCGAATCACACCGGGTGCGTTGCGCGCGGCGAGGTCGCCGACCGCGTCGTCGACGAAACCCGGCCGTGGCATCAGTTCGTCGTCGAGTGGGAGCACCTGGCGCAGCAGCGGGTCGTGGGGATCGCCGCGGCGCATCCGTGCCACGAAGGGCCGCGGCACCCGCAGCGGGAAGGCGTCCCGGGTCGGTCGAATCACGCGCGCGACCAGCGTTCCGAGATTCAGGGCCTCGAGAAGTTCGGCGGGATCGGTCAGCGCCGCGCGCCACTCGGCCTGCCAGCCCTCGAGCTGCGCGGACATGATGCTTGCCGGTATCATCCTGCGGGGTCCATGGCGTGGTCGGTCCGCCACGCTCGGTTTCCCACCGAAGTGTAGTGCGTCGCCCGCCGGTGATCCCGCGAGCGACGGAGCAGTCCCCGCGAGACCGGCCGGTCGCCCCGCGAAAACTCATGAATCCCGGTCCGGCGCTGGTGTCCGACGTGGCGCGTCGGGCTCCCTGTGTCGCCTTCCGCGAATGGAGTACCTCGATGGCCAGCTATGGCATGAACGATGTCAAAAACGGGATGAAGATCATCGTCGACGGGCAGCCGTGCACGATCGTCGACACCGAATACGTCAAGCCCGGCAAGGGCCAGGCCTTCACCCGAGTCAAGTATCGCAATCTCAAGACCGGTCGCGTGGTCGAGCTGACGATGAAGTCGACCGATTCGCTCGAGGCGGCAGACGTGGTCGACGTGGACCTGGAGTACTTGTACTCGGATGGCGAGTTCTGGCACTTCATGCATCCCGAGACCCACGAGCAGATCGCTGCCGATGCGGCTGGCATGGGCGAGGCGGCGCAGTGGCTGAAGGGCAACGAGCAGTGCGTGGTAACGCTGTGGAACGGCGCGCCGATCACGGTCACGCCGCCGAACTTCGTCGAGCTCGAGATCGTCGAAACCGATCCGGGCGTGCGCGGCGATACCTCGGGCGGCGGCGGCAAGCCGGCCAAGCTCGAGACTGGCGCCACCGTGCGCGTACCATTGTTCGTGCAGCAGAACGAGGTGATCAAGGTCGACACGCGCACCGGCCAGTACGTCGCGCGTGTCAAGTGAGTCCGGCCCGGTGGTGGGCTTCGAGATGCAGCCGATCGACCTCTTGATCGAGGCTGATCATGTGCTGCCAGTGCGCCCGGCGCGCGTGGTGCTGGCAGATCACGCGGTCGCCGTCGACGGCGATCGCATCGTCGAAGT
>CALDVP010000133.1 GCA_937924195.1 uncultured Lysobacterales bacterium | reverse complement strand
AGGTGCGAGACCGCGAAGCCGACGAGGCCGGCCTTGGGCTTCGCGCCGCGACCGGTCGCGCCCTCGTCGCGGATCTCCCCACCCGACCCGGTCGCCGCGCCCGGATACGGCGCGATCGCGGTCGGGTGGTTGTGGGTCTCGACCTTGATCGCGTAGGCGATCGGCTCCCGCGAGCCGCGCCACTCGCGCGTGCCGGGGTCGGCCGCGAAGCGCACGCCCTCGAATCCTTCGATCACGGCGGCATTGTCCGCATAGGCCGAGAGCGTGTGTGCCGGAGACACCGCATGGGTGTGGCGGATCATCTGGAACAGCGAACGCTCTTGCGGCACGCCGTCGATCGTGAAGCTGGCGTTGAACACCTTGTGCCGGCAGTGCTCGGAATTCGCTTGCGCGAACATCATCAGCTCGGCATCGGTCGGGTCGCGCTTCAGACGCCCGTAGTGCTCGGCGAGGTACTCGATCTCGTCCGGCGACAGCGCCAGCCCGAGCGAGCGATTGGCGTCGGCCAGCGCCGCGAGCGGATCGCTCCCCAGGGCCACGGTCCCGAGCGGCCCCGGCTCGCCGCGTCCGAATACGCGCGGCGTGTCTTCGAGGCTGGCCAGGACCGATTCGGTCATCGGGTCGGAGACGAGCGCAAGTGCCGTGGCGAGCGCGGCGGAGTCTGCGTCGGAAGGACCATCTGGCGTGATTCGGATCCCGCGCTCGACGCGTCGGATCGGCAGGCCGCATCCGACCAGGATCTCGGTTGCCTTCGAGGACCACGGCGAGACGGTGCCAAGCCGAGGCACCACCAATCGCTCACCGCGCCCGAGGGGCACCGCGGGACCGATCGCCTCGAGGATCTCGAGCGCGCGGGCGGCGTCCTCCGAGCCCAGCGGGTCGGCATCGACTAGATATAGAAACCGCGCGACGGCGACACGGATCGAGACACCAGCCGCCCCGAGGCGGGCGTTCAGGCGGTCGATCCGGAACGGCGACAGGGCAGGCTGCCCATCGAGGAGGAGCATGGCGGGCCAGAGCGATGGGCGAGGCTGCGAAGTTTATCCCCGGGCGCGCGGGAGCCGACGGACCCCGTGGATTCCGGTCCGACGTCGCCCGCCCCACCGGGCTCCGACGGCCGTGTGCCGCACGGAACCCGGCCATGATCCGCCCCGAGACGATGCCCCACAAAGTCGAAGGGCGGCTCGCGCCGCCCTTCGTCCCATCAGCAAGCCCTGTGCGCTTACTTCCGTGTTGCCTTGTCCTGCTCGAGCCGCGCGAGCATCTGGTCGGGCGGCAGATAGCCGCCGACCTGCGTGCCCGCCTCGCTGAAGATGGCCGGCGTGCCGCTGACGCCGATCCGCTGGCCGAGCGTGAAATCGTCGTTGACCGGGTTGTCGCAGTCGGTCTTCGCGTCCAGCGTCCGACCGGCCTTGGCCTTGGTCAGCGCGTCGTTGCGGTCGCTCGAGCACCACACCTGCACGGCCTCGTTCCAGCCCTTGGAGCCCGGGCCCATGCGCGGGAAGAACAGGTACTCGACCGTGATCCCGAGGTCGTTGTACTTCTGGATGTCGCTGTGGAACTGGCGGCAGTAGCCACAGTCGATGTCGGTGAAGACGGTGATGCTGTGCTTGGGCGACTTGGCCGGGAAGATCAGCCGGCGTTCCGGCGGGACCTTCTTCAGCTCGGCGACGCGGACCGCGCCGAGGCGCTGCTCGGTGAGATTGGCCTTACCGGCGACATCGAACACGGCGCCGGAGACGACGTACTTGCCGTCGTCGGTCACGTAGATGACCTGACCGTTCATGATGACTTCGCTGAAGCCCGGCAGCACCGAATCGGTGACCGACTCGATTTCGGCGTTTGGCACCAGCGACTTGATCGCGTCGCGGACCTTGGCGTCAGTCGCGTCCTGGGCAAGGGCGGCGCCAGCGACGAGGCCGGCGAGCGCGGCGGCGAGAGGCTTCAGCATCGGAAATCCTTGAGGGTCGGGTGGCCGGGCACAGGGCCCGGGCGGTCGTGGGACCGGGGGTCACCGGAAAAGTTCCGGGTCGCATCATCTTCGCAGAGCACCTTCGTCTGGCCAAGTCGCGGCGGGCTTGCGCGCGGCCGCAGCCTCGGGCCGGGCCGCCGGGCAGTCCGACCCGGCCTTGCGCCGATCCGCCGGGCTCAGCCGCGCGGGTGGTGCTCGGCGTGCAGGCGCTTCAGGCCCTCGCGCGCGACCAGCGTGTAGATCTGGGTCGTCGACAGACTGGCATGGCCGAGCAGCATCTGCAGCGCGCGCAGGTCAGCCCCGCGGTTCAGCAGGTGGGTCGCGAAGCTATGGCGCAGGCCATGCGGCGAGACCGGCTTGCCGATGCCGGCCGCCGCCGCGCGCAGCCTGACCCGCTGCCAGACCGCCTGCCGCGTCAGGCCCGCACCGCGGCGCGTGACGAACAGCGCCACCGCCCGCTGGCGCCCGAGCAGGGCCGGCCGAGCGGCCGAAAGGTAGCGCTCGAGCCAGTCGAGGGCCTCCTCGCCGACCGGAACCAAGCGCTCCTTGCCGC
>CALDVP010000132.1 GCA_937924195.1 uncultured Lysobacterales bacterium | reverse complement strand
TAACGCCGTCACGGACGTGGATGTTGGCGCGGCGCTGCTCGCCGATCGTGGTCTCGCAGCGCAGTTCGCGCCCGCCGGGCTGGTAGTCGTGGCAGACGAAGACACGGGTCTCGTCCGGCAGCGTATACAGCCGTTCGCGGATCGAGCGGTACAGCGTCGCGGCGTCCCCGCCCGGGAAGTCGCAGCGCGCGGTGCCGGCATCTGGCATGAACAGCGAGTCGCCGACGAAGACCGCGTCAAGGATCCGATACGCGATGCTGTCGCGGGTGTGGCCGGGCACCGCGATCACCTCGGCGTCGATCCGTCCGATCGCAAAGCGCTCGCGGTCGGCGAACAGGTGGTCGAACTGCGAGCCGTCGACCGGGAAGTGCTCGCCGAGGTTGAAGATCGGGCGGAAGGTCTTCTGCACCTCGCGGATGCCGGCGCCGATCGCGATCCGCGCCGCCGGGATCTGGCGTTTGAGCCAGGCCGCGGCGCTCAGATGGTCGGCGTGCGCATGGGTTTCGAGGATCCATTCGACGGTGAGTGCCTCGCGCTGGACGAACTCGAGGATCTCCGTCGCCGAGGCGACGCCAGTGCGGCCGCTCGCCAGGTCGAAGTCGAGGCAGGGGTCCACGATCGCGGCGCGACCGGTCGACGGGTCGGCGACGACGTACGAGAACGTGTGGCTGCCGCGGTGGAAGAACGGGGTGACGCGAGGGGCGGGGTTCGAAGGCATCGTCTCGATTCCAGCGAGTGGGGGAGATTCAGGCGAGGAGCCGGCTGGCCGAACGCCACAGCACCGCGGCGCCGATCAAGAGCAGCATCACCGCGAAAGCCTTGCGCAGCGTGGCGGGATCGAGGCGCGGGCCGTAGTGTTGGCCGGCGATGCTGCCGGCCACGCCGATCGCGGCGATCGTGCCCAGCGCCTCGAAGTCCAGCGTCGTGCGTGCGGGTCCTAGCACCATCAGGTGCTTGACGAAGCCGACGAAGGCGTTGATCGCGATGATCCAGAGGCTGGTCGCGACCGCACGCGGCATCGGTAGGCGACCCAAGCCCACCAGGGCCGGCACGATCAGGAAGCCGCCGCCGATGCCGACGAGGCCCGTCAGGCCGCCGACACCGAGGCCATCCGCGATCAGCCAGCGTCGCGCGCGCGGCGAATGTGCGGATTCGGTCGCTGGCGCGCGTCGCCGCAGCATCGTCCACGCCGCGAGCCACATCACGACACCGAAGATCGCGAGCTGCACCGGGCCTGGCACGAAGGCCGAGATCGCCGCGCCAAGGGCCGCGCCCAGGGCGCCGGCGCCGCCGAACCAGAGCACGCTGCGGCCATCGACCTGGCCCGCCCGGAGTCCGTAGAGGGCGCCCGCGAGCGCGATCAGGCCGACGACCAGCAGCGAGCCGGCGATCGCGAGCTTCTCGTCCTGGCCGAGCAGGAACACGAGTACCGGCACGGTCAGGATCGAACCGCCCGAGCCGAGCAGGCCGAGGGCGAGGCCGATCATCAGCGCGCCGACGAGGGCGGGCAGGCTCATCGCATCGAGTCCCGAGGGACCGGGCTCAGCCGCCGCGACGGATCGGCAGGCCGCGCGCGGCCCAGGCGAGGATCCCGCCCTCGACATTCACCAGCCGCTCGCCGAGCTGTGGGGCGAGCAGGCGCGCGGCGATACCGCTGCGATTGCCGCTGCGGCAGAACATCAGGACAGTCTCGGCCTTCGATGCGTCGAGGCCACGCCGGGCGATGGCGGCCGGACCGTCGCGTTCGATCTCGCTAAGCGGGACGTGGATCGCGCCCGGGACCGCGGCCTCCGCGACCTCGGCCGGCTCGCGCACGTCCACCATCGGGACGCCCTGCTGCATCAGTTCGTGCGCACTGTCCACCGACACGGTGCGCGGCTTGGTTGGGGTCGGATTGCGGAGGAAGCCGAACATGGGGAGTCCCTGTCGTATTAGTGAACGCTAATATACAACCGAACTGGCGGGAAGGAAGCCGGAATGCGAGCGGATCGCTGGCCTCGATTCACGCGCGGCGCACGGCGACGGCCCGAGACTGCCCGACCATCGACAGTCATGGAAGCCAACGAATGTCGTCCACGATCCTGATCACCGGCGCCAGCGGCGGCGTCGGCAGCGTGCTGGCCCAGCGGCTCGAGACCCAAGGCTGGCAGGTGTGCCGTGTCGGGCGCGACGCGGCGCGGTTGCCGCCGGGGCCGGCGTCGTTCGCGGCCGACGTCTCCACGTCCGACGGCGCGCGCGCGGCGGTCGAGGCGGCAACCGCGCACTTCGGGGCACCGCCTGCGGCGCTTGCACATTGCGCGGGCAGCACCCTGATCGCGCCGATCGGCCGCACCGCCGAGTCCCAGTACCGCGCGGTCATGGCGGCCAATCTCGACTCCGCGTTCTTCACTGCACAGGCCTGGGTCGCGGCGTTGCTCGCGGCACGCCAGCCGGGCCGGGCGCTGTTCTTCAGCTCGGTCGTGGCCGGCATCGGAGTGGCCAACCATGCGGCGATTGCGGCGGCGAAAGCCGGCGTCGAAGCTTTGGTGCGCTCGCTCGCAGCCGACCATTCGGCGGCGGGAGTCCGTTTCAACGCAATCGCGCCGGGCCTGGTCGAGAGCCCGATGACCGCGCGGATGGTCTCGTCGGAGGCGGCGCGCAAGGGCGTCGCCGCGCAGTATCCACTCGGACGCTTCGGCACGCTCGACGATGCGGCCGCGGCTGCGGCATGGCTGCTGTCCGACGAGAGCGGGTGGATCACCGGGCAGGTGCTGCATCTGGACGGCGGTTTTTCGGCAGTGCGGCCGATGGTGCGCCCGACGGGATGAGCGCGGTTCTCGTCTGGTTCCGTCGCGACCTCCGCCTCGCCGACAATCCGGCGCTGGCCGCGGCGGTCGAAAGCGGGCTGCCGGTGGTGCCGGCCTATGTCCACGCGCCAGATGAGGAGGCGCCGTGGTCGCCGGGCGCGGCATCGCGCTGGTGGCTCCATCACTCGCTGGTCGCGCTCGATCGGGCGCTCCGCGCGCGGGGCTCGCGACTGGTCGTGCGGCGCGGGCCGACCGAGGCCGCGCTCGCGGCGCTGATCGAAGAGACCGGCGCGACGCGGGTGCTGTGGAACCGGCTCTATGAGCCGGCGATCGTCGCGCGCGATACCGCAATCAAGGCACACCTGCGCGAGCGCGGCCTCGACGCGCGCAGCTTCAACGCCAACCAGCTGGTCGAGCCGTGGGAGATCGCGACCGGCGGTGGTGGCCCCTATCGCGTGTTCACGCCGTTCTGGCGCAACCTCGCGGCGCGGATCGCGCCGCGGCCACCGACGCCGCCCCCGGGCCGGCTCGAGACGCCCGAGCTGTCCTCGCTCCCGGTCGATGCGCTCGGCCTGTTGCCGGAGATCCCTTGGGATACCGGATTCCGCGACGTCTGGACGCCAGGCGAGGCGGGCGCGATCGCGGCGCTCGCGGCCTTCCTCGACGGCGCGGTCGGCTTCTATGCCACCGAGCGCGACCGACCCGATCGCTCCGGCACCTCCCGCCTGTCGCCGCACCTCCACTTCGGCGAGATCGGGCCGCGGCAGGTCGTGCATGCCTTGCACCAGGCGGGGCTCGGCGAGCGCGGCGCACCGTTCGTGCGCGAGCTCGGCTGGCGCGAGTTCTCGACCCACCTGCTGCACCACTTCCCGTATACCAGCGAGGCGCCATTGAACCCGCAGTTCGAGCGGTTCCCGTGGGCCGAGCCCGAACCGGGCCCATTGCGCGCCTGGCAGCGGGGGCGTACCGGCATCCCGATCGTCGATGCCGGGATGCGCGAGCTGTGGGCGACCGGCTGGATGCACAACCGGGTGCGCATGATCGTCGCCTCGTTCCTGACCAAGAACCTGCGCTATCACTGGCTGCACGGCGCGCGCTGGTTCTGGGACACCCTGGTCGACGCGGACCTCTCGAACAACACT
The DNA here is from genome assembly GCA_937924195.1 of uncultured Lysobacterales bacterium. GTDB lineage: Bacteria > Pseudomonadota > Gammaproteobacteria > Xanthomonadales > Ahniellaceae > UDEA-SF1. Next base: position 26,260 of record CALDVP010000132.1, on the reverse strand, counting down.
CAGGGCTGGCAGTGGAGCGCCGGTTCCGGCGCCGACGCGGCGCCGTACTTCCGGATCTTCAACCCGGTGCTGCAGGGCGAGCGCTTCGATCCGGAGGGGGCCTACGTCCGGCGCCACGTCCCGGAACTGTCGCGGCTGCCGACCAGGGCGATCCACAAGCCGTGGACCTTGCGCCCGGCGGAACTCGCCGCGCTCGGTCTCGAGGGCACGCCATACGCGCGCCCGATCGTCGATCTCGCGGTCTCGCGCGAGGCGGCCCTCGCCGCCTACCACGGCATGCGGCAGAACTGATCCCTTCGTCTCGGCCGATTTGACGGCCGCGGCTCCCTGTCGCCACCATGCCGATACGTTCGAGGAGGGTGGCCGATGACGATGCCCGGAGGGACGCCGTTGAAGGAGCCGATGTCGAAGGTGGACACGGCGTGGCTCCGGATGGAGTCGCCGACCAATCTGATGATGATCACCGGCGTCTTGATGCTCGAGCGACCGTTGGATCTCGCGCGCTTCAAGAAGACGCTGGCCGAACGCTGGCTGTCGTTCCGTCGCTTTCGGCAGAAGGCGGTCGAGACTGCGGCCGGCGCGCATTGGGAATACGACGAGGACTTCGACCTCGACTGGCACGTGCGTCTGACCGCGCTACCGGGCAAAGCCGGCAAGCGCGAGCTGCAGCAGCTGGTCAGCATGCTGGCGTCCTCACCGCTCGACCACTCAAAGCCGCTCTGGCAGTTCCACGTGGTCGAGCGCTACGACGGCGGCAGCGCGCTGATCTGCCGCATCCACCACTGCTACGCCGATGGCCTCGCCCTCGTGCAGGTCATGCTGACCCTGACCGATACCGACCCCAAGCCGCACCGGCGCGCGCATCTGGCCAAGACCTGGCTGCGCGAGGACAAGGGGCGGGTGCTCGATCGCCTGCTCGAGCCGGCCAAGGCCGGCATCGCGAAAGCAGTCCACCTTGGCGAGAAGGCGCTCTCCGAGGCGATCCGGCTCGCGAACCATCCCGAGATCGCGCAGCGCGTCCTCACCGAAGGTGCGCTGATCGCCCAGGAGCTCGCGCGTGCGCTGCTCCTCCCCGACGATCCGAAGACCTGCTTCAAGGGGTCGCTCGGCGTGACCAAACGGGTCGCGTGGATGGAGCCGTTCCGGCTCGACGAGGTCAAGGCGGTCGGCCGCGGCCTCGGCTGCACGGTCAATGACGTGCTGCTGGCCTCGTGTGCGGGCGCCTTGCGCAGCTACCTGATCGATCACGGCGAGGACGTCGACGGGCTGACGATCCGGGCCACGGTTCCGGTGTCACTGCGGCCGCTCGAGCACGCGAAGAAACTCGGCAACCACTTCGGTCTCGTGTTCCTGGACCTGCCGATCGGCGAGCCGAACCCGCTGCGCCGTCTCGAGCGGGTCGCCGCGAACATGCGCGAGTTGAAGCGCTCGCGCCAGGCGATCATGAGCTTTGGGGTGCTCGCGGCGCTCGGGCTCGGGCCGCACGCGATCCAGCAGCCGGCGCTCGAGATGCTGAGCCGCAAGGCGACCGCCGTCGCGACCAACGTGCCCGGCCCGCAGCAGCCGCTGTACCTCGCTGGAGTGCGGATCTCCGAGATGATGTTCTGGGTACCGCAGTCCGGTTCGATCGGCATGGGCATCAGCATCCTGTCCTATGACGGCGAGGTGCATTTCGGGCTGATCGTCGACTCCAAGCTCGTGCCCGATCCCGATGACGTGATCCGACGTTTCCGGCCCGAGTTCGAGAAGCTGCTGCTGATCACGCTGATGGAGGATTGGGACGGGCCGATCGAGTCGCCGGACGCGATGGCGACCTTGCTCCGCTACGTCGGTGAGGGGGGGCGGGGAGACGTCGCGGCCGGACTCGCGTCAGTCGCCGGCGCGGTGGGCAAGGAGCGCACGCGCAGGCGCCCGCGCTCGCCGGGGGGCGACGCGATCGGCGTGCCGAACGGCGCGGCGGTGGTCGAGTTCGTGAGCGCCGAGGCGGTGCCACCGCAGGTCGCCGAGGTCGCGCCATCTGATGCCGCGATCGTGCCGGCGATCGAAGCGTCGGCGGCGAGGTCCACCGCGACGCCGCAGGCCCGCAAAGCCGGCGCCCGCCGAGCGGTCCCGGCGAGCCGGAAATCCGGACTCGACGCGGGCAAGGCGGCTCAGCCCTCGAAGCGGGATTCGCGGGCGAAGGCTAGCGAGGCCCCGGTCCGGAAGCCGAAGCAGGTCACGGGCGCGAAACGCTCCGGCGAGGCCGGCGCAGCGGATTTCGCGAGTGCCGTCGCCGCGTTCCGCGAACGACGATCGGACCGCTGAGAAGATTTCGGTAACGACACCGGGGCGAAGCGCGCCGTTGCGCGGTACTCGGTTCGCGCCCGAGGCGCTGCGAGGTCAGTTCGACCCGGGTGTTTCCTCCGCGATCGTGCCGTCGCCGAGCCAGCGTCCCAGCCAGTCGTGGAGTTCCCGGAAGAAATAGCGGCTGTTGCCACCCTTCAGGATCCAGTGGTTCTCGTCCGGGAACACGACGAGTCGGCTCTCGACCCGCTGGCGCTGGAGCGCGCTCCAATACTCGAGGACGTTGTTGATCGGGACCCGGTAGTCGAGCTCGCCGATCGTCACCAATACCGGCGTGCGGAAGTGCGCGCCGAAGCGGATCGGATTCTGTTCGGTCCAGATCGGGCCGCGCTCCCATGGCGGACCGCCGGCCGTGACCTCGCGCCCGTAGATCATGTCGCTGGTACCCCACTGTGCCTCGAGGTTGACGAGGCCGGCGTGGCTGACGAGGCAGCGGTAGCGGGTGGTCGTGCCCTGCATCCAGTTCGCGAGGTGGCCGCCGTAGCTGGCGCCACCGGCGCACTGGCGGGTGCCGTCGATGAACGGGAAGCGCGCGATCGCGACGTCGGCCGCGTCGTTGATCTCGTCCGCCGGACCCTTGAGCGGGTCGCCCTGGATCGCCTGCGCGAAGGCTTCGCCGAAGCCGGTCGAGCCACGGTAGTTGGTCAGCAGCACGACGTAGCCGGGCTGCGCGATCAGGTGGTAGTTCCAGCGGATGAAAAAGGTGTCGCGCCACATGATGTGCGGGCCGCCGTGCATCAGCACGAATAGCGGATACTGCTTCGAGGGTTCGAAGCCGGCCGGGCGCACCAGCATGTTGTGGATGCGCTCGCCGCCAACCGGGGACGTGGTCCAGAAGTGCTCGATCGGCGCGAGGTCCAGCGCGGCGGCGCGAGCCGCGTTGAACGCGGTCAGCTGCGTGTGCGCGCCGGTGCGGGGGTCGATGCGGACGAGCTCGTGAGGCTCGTGGGCGCTGTCGTAGAGCGAGACCAGCACCTGCGCACCGCGCTCTGAGCCCACGAGCCCGGTATAGACGCCGCGCGTCGAGGTGGACACTATCCCGTCCGCCTGCCCCGGCCGGGCGTTGTGGATGCGTTCCAAGCCGTCGGCCTCGGCGCTGAACCAGACGCTGCGGCCGTCACTCGCGACCGTGTAGGCATTGATCGCGCGGCCGAGTTGCGGCTCGATACCGGGCCGCGGCTCCATCGACGGCCAGGCGAAGGCGGCGAGCCGGGTCGCGTTGTAGATCCGGTCGGTCCGGGGCGTGCGCTGGGCCCACAGCGTGCGGCCGTCCGGCGAGAACGTCGGGCGTGCGTAGGAATCCTGGCTGGCGATGCTGCCATCGCCGGTCAGCCTTCGGGGCTCGCCGCCGTCGAGGCGCACCTCATAGAGATCGGCGTGGGTCCACGCATACGCCGCGGTGTGGCGGTTCGTGGTCGCCGCGAACACGAGCGAGCGTCCATCCGGCGCCCAGGCGAAGTCCATCTCCTCGCCGGTGTCGCTCAGCCGGCCGCCGTAGCCGGGCTGACGGACCAGCGCGCTGCCGGCGAGCAGGTCGCGCGCCGTTCCGCCGTCGACTGGCTGCACGAACAGCCGCAGCTGACGCTCGTCGAACCATCGGTCCCAGTTCCGGATCGGGAACCCCGTGTAGACGCGCGCGCTGTAGTCGCGCTCGGCGCGCTCCTTCGAAATGCGGCGGCTGTCGTCATCGTCGGTCGCATCCGCAAAGACCGAGCTGACGAAGGCGATCGCGCGGCCGTCCGGCGAGAAGCGCGGACTGCGTGCGCCGGTCGATAGATCGGTCACCCGTACCGCCTCGCCACCGGCGAGATCGAGCACGTAGATCTGCGGCGCGCTGTCGCCGACACGCTGGGCCGAGAAGGCGATCCGGCGGCCGTCGGGGCTGAACGTGGGTGCGTTCTCGGGCTCGGGAGTGCCGGTGATCCGGCGCGGCGGCGCGCGACCGTCGGTCGCGACCAGCCAGAGGTCGGCGCGTTGGTCCTTCGGATCGTAGGCCGGCTCGGTGACCAGCAGCACGGCGTGGCGTCCATCGGGACTCAACGCCGGCGGCGCCAGCCGGGTCATCAGCCAGAGGTCCTCGTGCGTGATCGGTCGTTTTGCCGCGGCCGGCGCGGCCGTAAGGGCGAGAACGACGATGGCGATCGAGGCGGCGTATCGCATGGGGCGGACTCCAGGCGGCGATTGCGGTGGCGAACCCCACCGCGACGGGGGCTCCGGTTTTAGTTCGATGGGACAGCGACGGGGCCGAGGTACTCGAGCGGCGCGCCAGGCCCGATCGGGATGCCGAGCGCGTACCACGCGAGGAACAGGACCGACCAACCGATCAGAAACACGATCGAGTAGGGCAACATCGTCGAGATGATCGTGCCCATGCCGGCCTTTGGCTCATAGCGCTGCATGAAAGCAATGATCAGGACGAAGTAGGTCATCATCGGGGAAATGATGTTGGTGGTCGAGTCGCCGACGCGGTAGGCGGCCTGGGTGGCCTCCGGCGAGATGCCGAGCAGCATGAACATCGGTACGAACACCGGCGCCATCAGCGCCCACTTCGCCGAGGCCGAGCCCATGCCGAGGTTCACGACTGCCGTCAGCAGAATGAACATGAGCAGCAGCGGCAGCGTGCCGAGGCCCGAGGCCTTGAGCGCTTCGGCGCCGTTGACGGCGAGAATCAGGCCGAGGTTGGTCCAGTTGAAGAAGGCGACGAACTGGGCCGCGAAGAACACCAGCACGATGTAGCCGCCGAGCGAGGACATCTGCTGGCTCATGCCCTTGATCACGTCCTCGTCGGAGCGGATCGTGCCGGCGCCGACGCCGTAGGCGACGCCGAGCACGAGACCCGCGGCGAAGATCACCGCGACGATGCCGGTCAAGAGCGGCGAGTGCAGCACGCTGCCGTCGCTGATGCGGCGCAGGAAGCCGCCCTCGGGGACGATGCCGGCGAGGATCACGGCCGTGAGCAGCACCAACGCGATGCCGGCCCAGCGCAGCCCGCGGCGCTCGGCCTCGGATAGCGATTCGACCTTGTCGTCACCGGCGTCGAGCGCGACCTCGTCGGGCCAGCGCGGCGCGATGACCTTTTCGGTCACCCACCAGCCGAGCACCATGATCAGCGGCGTCGAGGCCACCATCAGATAGTAGTTCGCGGCTGGGCTCACGACGTAGTTCGGATCGACGATCCGCGCCGCCTCCTGCGACAGGCCTGCCAGCAACGGGTCGATCGTGCCGAGCAGCAGGTTCGCGCTGTAACCGCCGGAGACGCCAGCGAAGGCAGCAGCCATGCCGAGGATCGGGTGCCGGCCCGCAGCCTTGAACAGGATGCCAGCCAAGGGCACCAGCAGCACGTAGCCGATCTCGCTCGCCATGTTGCTCATCACCCCGGCGAACACCGTGACCGGGGTCAGCAGCGGGCGCGGCGTCACGAACAGCAGCTTGCGGAGCGCGGCCTGCATCAGACCGGAGTGCTCGGCGATGCCGATGCCGATCAGCGCGACCAGCACGGTCCCGAGCGGCGCGAACTCGACGAAGTTGCGGACCAGTCCGTTCATGATCCGGTGCAGGCCCTCGAGCGACAGCAGGTTCGCCGCCGCCACCGACTCGCCGGTCTTCGGGTGTACGACTGCGAGATCGGCCAGGCTTGCGAGCCACGAGGCCACGATCACGGCCAGTGCCATCAGCGCGAACAGCGTGGCCGGGTGGGGCAGCGCATTGCCGATGCGCTCGACGAAGCCGAGGAAGCGCTCGACCGCGGTCTTCGCGGCTGGTTGGGCGATGGTTTCCGTCACAGGCGTTCCGTTCCAGTCGGTGGGATCGAAGTGGGCGAGGGCATAGGCGCCGGCGGCATCGGCGGAGCAGTCGGCGACTACTCGAGCAAGTCCCTGGCCGCGGCGATGTCCAACGCCTGCATCGCCTCGATTGGCTTGATCTTCGTCGCCTTGAGATAGGCGTCCACCGCGGCGTCCTCGCCGCGCTTCCCGTTGAGCAGCAGCAACACGTTGCCATGCTCCAGATGGACGATCGGCGAGTCGGGCGCGAGCTTTCGGGCCTTCGCGATCAGGTCTTCCGCGGTCGAGGCCTTGGCGCCATAAGTGAGGCTCGCGATCATGCCGCCGACCTTGCTGACGATCTCGGCGTGGTAGACGGCCAGCGCGAGATGGGCCTCGGCGTGCGTCGGCGCGAGCGAGAGGGTCTGGTCGAGGCTCTCCCTGACTCGCCCGGCGATGCCTTGCGCCAGCGCCTGGGTGACCGAGATCAGCTGGCTGTAGCGGCCCCAGCCGAATGCCCGGAAGTAATGCGCGTTCGCCTCGCGCGGCAGCGCCCGAATCGCATCCTCCGCGAGTTTCGCCACGGCTTCGAAGCGGGCCAGCTTGGTCTTCTCGTCGTCGACGAGATAGGTCGTGTGGATGCCCATGGCCTTGCAGGCGACTGCGGCACCGAGCGGCCCGAGGGCTATCCCGGCCGCGTGTGCGGCCTCGAAGTCACCGCGGTGGTAGGCCCGCCAGGCGTCCGCGAGCGCCTCTGCGATCGCTGCCGCCTGCGCGGTCTTGCCGAGTTTCGGGTTTCCCTTCAGCAGGACAGCCACCCGTGCCTCGTCCGGAAAGGGCTCGGCGTCACCGGCATGAAGCTTCGGCCAGGCCTTGTGCAGTTTGTCGCCCGGGTAGTCGAAGGTCTTGTTCGGGTACGGGAAGGGCGCCCACTTCGACTTGGCCATGCCATCGGTCCTGCGTGGAAGGTCCCGGGAGCATCGGGCATGGCATTGCGGCCTGCAAGCCGCGCTGCGGCGCGATCGTGTGATTGCTCTACGCGGTTCCCGGATCTTCTTCGAGGCGCGTCCATCCGGATGCGACATGAAAGGAGACCTACGATGACTCGCAAGACCGTCACCTCCCGTCGTCCGGCGGCGACCAAGCCGACCGCCCGCAACGTCTGGTTGGCCAGCCTCGGTGCGGTGAGTCTGGCTCGCAAGCAGAGCGAGAAGCTCATGACCGCGCTCCTCGAGGAAGGCCAGGCGATCCAGTCCCGCGGCGCACACCTCCGCAACAGGGTTGCCAGCGATCTTCGGCGTCAGGTGAACCAGGCCAGCCGTCAGGTGAAGAACCTCGTCGATCCGCTGGTCCGGCAGGCGACGCAGGTCGCGGGCGACATCCAGAACGGCGACGGCGAGCGCGTGACCGAAGTGCTCGGGCGCATCGGTGTGCCGAACCGCCAGGATGTGGCCGATCTCACCGAGCGCGTCACCACGCTCAGCGGCAAGGTCAGGGCCCGAAACACGACCGCCGGAACCCGTCGCCGTCCGGCCGCGCGTCAGAAGCCGGCTGCGAAGCGCGCCTGAGAGACGCCAGGCCTCGCGGCCGCGGGGCCGGGGCTTTCCAGCGATAGGGGTGCCGGCGAATTGCCGGTACCCCTTTTGCTTTTGGGTCTCGGAATATCCCGATGACGACGCCGTCCACGCTCCGCTGTCGAGCGTACGTGGCCGGCTCAGCGCCGATAGGCCTGTGCCAGCGTGTGGATGTGCAGGCGCTCGGCGTCGCGCAGGAACGGGGCGATCAGCATCATCGCCTGGACGATGCCCTGGGTCAGGTCCTCGGGATGCTTCTCGACGCCGCCGCCGCGGACGGTGTTGAAGTTGAGCCAGAAGGTCGCAACGAGCATGACGTTGGTCGCGGTCGCCTCGATCTCGGCGCGGCTGGCGCGCATCACCTCGGCGCGGACCAGTCCGTGAAGGATCTGGACCGCGCTCTCGGTCGCGCGCTTCAGGATCCGCGTGAAGTGCATCCGCAGTTTACGGTTGCGCTGGGTCAGATCGACGAGGTCGCGGTAGATGAACCGATACTCCCACATCACATCGAAAGCGGCGTGGAGCTGGAGCCAGATGTCCTCGAGCGTCGGTAGCCGGTCATCCGGCACCACGAGGACCTTGTCGATGCGGTCCTCGTAGCGCGCGAACAGGTGCTCGACGATGTCGTCCTTGTTGCGGAAGTGGTAGTACAGGTTCCCTGGACTGATCTCGAGTTCGTCGGCGATGTGGTTGGTCGTGACGTTCGGTTCGCCACGGTCGTTGAACATCGCCAGCGAGACGTCGAGGATCCGCTCACGGGTCTTCGGTGCCATCCGGTTCTGCCTCTGGCCGGCTGCCATTCGTCAGGACAGACGCTTGACGAGATCGATGTACTTCTTCTTGGCGTCGTCCCGGCTGGTGCCCTTGAGCTTCGCCCAAGCGTCGTATTTGGCTGCGCCGACGAAGTCGAACATGCCAGGCCGCGAGCCGCTGACATCGCCCTCGGTCGCCTGCTTGTAGAGCGCGTAGAGCCGGAGCTTCATCTCGTTGCCGGGGTCCTCCCTGGTCTTGAGGGCGGCCTTGGCCGCCGCCTCGAACTGCTTGTCGAGGTCTGCCGCCCCCTTGTCCCCTTCAGATTTGGCCGCGGGTTTGGTCGCCGCGGTCTTCTTGGTCGCCATCGTGGATCTCCCGGTGCCGAGTCGCGAGCAGCGTTGATAGCACGCGCCGAAAAACCCGGTCAAACGGCCGCGCGCAGCGGCGCTGTCGTGGCGTCTGCGGCCACGCAATTGGCCGGCTTTGCCGCCGGACGCGGGCGCGGGCTATCTTTGCGGCGCTCGGCCACGCATCGCGGTCCGGGCATCCGCAGCGGCCGACCGGGCCGCCCGACATTCCACAGGGGGGGGACATGAGCTACTTCGTCACCGGCGGCACCGGCTTCATCGGACGCCACCTGATCGAGCGCCTGCTAAAGCGCCCGGGCAAGATTCACCTGTTGGTCCGCAGGGGTTCGATGGACAAGTTCAATGCGCTGGTCGAGCGCTTGAATGCCCCCAAGGGGCGCCTGGTCGCGGTCACCGGAGACCTCACCAAGCCGCGGCTCGGCATCAGCCCGACGGCGATGAAGTCGCTGTCCGGCAAGGTCCGGCACTTCTTCCACCTCGCTGCGATTTACGACCTGACCGCGGATGAAGAAAGCCAGGTCGCGGCCAACATCGACGGCACTCGGCACGCGGTCCAGGCCGCCGAGTCAATGAAGGCCGGCTGCTTCCACCACGTCAGCTCGATCGCCGCGGCGGGCCTGTATCCGGGCGTTTTCAAGGAGGATATGTTCGAAGAGGCCGAGGAGCTCGACGACCCGTACTTCCGCACCAAGCACGACTCGGAGGGCATCGTCCGCAACGAATGTCGTCGCCCGTACCGGATTTACCGACCCGGCATCGTCATCGGCCACTCCAAGACCGGCGAAATCGACAAGATCGACGGACCCTACTACTTCTTCACACTGATCAAGCGCATGCGCGCGCTGCTGCCGCAATGGATGCCGACGATCGGCATCGAGGGCAGCCGGATCAACATCGTGCCGGTCGACTGGGTCGCGGACGCGATGGACTTTCTCGCCCACAAGGCCGGGCTGGACGGGCACTGCTTCCACCTGACCGATCCGAACCCGATGCGCGTCGGCGAGGTGCTGAACGTCTTTTGCCGCGCCGCGAACGCGCCCGAGATGACGATGCGGATCGACACGCGGATGTTCGCGGTGATCCCGCCGATGATCCGGCACGCGGTCACCACGCTGCCGCCGGTCAAACGCTTCACCGGCATGATGCTGAAGGACTTCGGCATTCCCCGCCAGGTGCTGAAGTACATGAACTACCCGACCCGCTTCGACAGCCGTGAGACCGAACGCGCCCTGCGCGGGAGCCGGATCCGGCTGCCGAAGCTCGAGGACTACGCGTGGCGCCTTTGGGACTACTGGGCGCGGCACCTAGATCCGGACCTGTTCGTCGACCGTTCGCTCGCCGGCAAGGTCAAGGGCCGGGTGGTGATGATCACCGGTGGCTCCGCGGGTATCGGGCTTGCGACCGCGCTGAAGGTCGGCGAGGCCGGTGCGATCACCCTGGTGGTCGCGCGCAAGCCCGAGGAACTCGCTGCGGCAAAGGCCGCGATCGAGAAGCTCGGCGGGATCTGTCACACGTACCAGTGCGACCTGACCAATATGGAGGCGATCGACGGCCTGGTTGCGCAGGTACTGAAAGACCACGGCGGCGTCGACATCCTGGTGAACAACGCCGGCCGCTCGATCCGTCGCTCGATTGCGCTGTCTTACGACCGCTTCCACGACTTCGAGCGGACGATGCAGCTCAATTATTTCGGGGCGTTGCGCCTGACGCTGGGCTTCCTGCCGTCGATGACCGAGAAGCGACGCGGCCACGTGATCAATATCTCGTCGATCGGCGTGCTGGCGAACTCGCCCCGCTTCTCGGCGTATGTGGCGTCGAAGGCCGCTCTCGATGCCTTCTCGCGCTGCGCCCAGTCCGAATTCTCGGACAACAACATCGCGTTTACGACGATCAACATGCCCCTGGTGCGGACCAAGATGATCGGCCCGACCAAGATCTATGACAACGTCCCGGTGCTTTCGCCAGAGGAGGCTGCCGACCTCGTGGTCAAGGCGATCATCGAGCGCCCGAGCCGCGTCGCCACCCGGCTCGGCATCTTCGCAGCGACCTTGAACGCCGTCGCGCCGAAGGCCTACGAGTTGGTCATGAACACCGCCTTCCACCTGTTTCCGGATTCGGCGGCGGCCAAGGGCGAGCGCGACGCCGGCGAGGCGCGAATCTCGAACGAGCAGATGGCCTTCGCAGCGATCATGCGCGGGGTTCACTGGTAGCCAGCGTCGGGCAACTCCCGCCTGGCGATCGGTTGAGCGACGGCTTGTGCGCCTCGTCGCCGGGGGCAACCCGCGCTATGCGCAACCTGCGCGGCGCTGGCCTCCGGGCCGGCGGCGTGCGCGGGTTGCGCCGTTCGGCTGCGCCACCCCTGGGAAGCAGTGTCATTCATGGGACAGGCGCGATCGGCGGCTCTGCCGCGACCGCGCCGTGGCCGGTCGCACGGCCGAGCGGCGCCTCGCGTGCGGTGTGAGACGACCGGTCGGAATGGCGATCGCGGGCGCAGCTTGTCAACGTACTAATGCGCTAATACAATGCGGCAAACGGGCCGGCGCCCATCCTGCGGCGGCTCCTCCCGACGTGTAAGGAACGCCGATGAAACGCCGCAGCGTCGACCCCGACGACGGACTCGATCCGATCCGCGCCCTGTCCAGGGCCTTCGCCACGCTCGAGACGCCGGCCGAGGTCCAGGCCTTTCTCGAGGATCTCTGCACGCCAGCCGAGATCGAGGCGATGGCGGACCGCTGGCGCGTGGTGCCGTGGCTGCTCCGGGGCACGCCGTACCGGGAGATCCACGACCACACCGGAGTGTCGGTGACGACGATCGGAAGGGTGGCGCGTTGCCTCGAGAACGGACGTGGTGGCTACCGCCTCGCCGCGGTGCGCGCGCTTGGGCCGCGGAAGCTGCTTCGACGCTTTGCGGCGCGGCCAGCGCTCGGACGGGGGAGCGGACCGTGACCGAACGCGACCGGCTGCGCATCGCGGTCCAGAAAAGCGGCCGGCTCTCGGAGCCGTCGATTCGCCTGTTGGAACAATGTGGCCTCAGCTTCCGCCAGAGCCGCGACAAGCTGTTCTGCTATGGCGAGATCCTGCCGGTGGACCTGCTTCTGGTGCGCGATGACGACATCCCCGGCATGATCGCGGACGGCGTCTGCGACCTCGGCATCGTCGGGCGCAACGTGTTCGAGGAGCAGGGCGGCGAGCTGGTGGCGGCCGGCCGCGAACCCGCGGCCGAGGAGGTGCGGGCACTCGGCTTCGGCGGTTGCCGGCTGTCGATCGCGGTACCGCAAGACATGCCCTATGCGGGCCCGGCAGACCTCGCCGGCCGGCGCATCGCGACCAGCTACCCGCGGTTGCTTGGCGCCTTTCTCGCACGACATGGCGTCGACGCCCGGATCGTGGTGCTGAACGGTTCGGTCGAGATCGCGCCCAAGCTCGGCACCGCGGACTTGATCTGCGACCTGGTGTCGACTGGCGGCACCCTGGCTGCGAATCAGCTGCGTGAGGTCGAGCGGGTGTTCGAGACCGAGGCGATCCTCGCGTCGACGACGCGGCCCCTCACTGGCGAACGGGCTGAGCTGCGCGATCTGCTGCTGCGGCGCCTCGACGGCGTCCTCGCGGTGAAGGATGCCAAGCTCTTGATGTTGCACGCGGCGCGGACGCGCATTCCGGCGATCACGGCCCTGCTGCCGCCGACCGCGCGTCCGAGCGTGAGCCCGCTCGGTGGCAGCGATGATGTGGTGCAGCTGCAGACGCTGGTGGTCGGCGCGGTGACCTGGCAACGACTCGAGGAACTCAAGCAGGCCGGCGCGAGCTCGCTGCTCGTATTGCCGGTGGAGATGATGCTGACATGAAGCGGCTGGTATGGACTGCACTCGATGCCTGCGCGCGTGCCGATGCGCTGGCGCGCCCGCGACCGCTGGCCGACCGCGAGCGGGCGGCCGAGGTGTCGCGGCTGATCGCGATGGTCCGGGCCGATGGCGATGCGGCGGTGCGCGCCTTGACGAGGCGCTTCGACGGCGTCGAGCTCGGCGACAGCCGCGTGCCGCTGGCGGCCTTCGACGAGGCCGAGGCGCTGCTCGACGCGGGCCTCAAGGCAGCGATCGACGCCTCGCGCGAGCGCATCCGTCGCTTCCATGAGGCGCAGCGCCTCGCGCCGATCGAGCTCGAGACCGCGCCCGGACTGCGCTGCGCGCGGATCGTGGTAGCAGTGCCGCGGGTCGGGCTCTACGTGCCCGCGGGCACGGCACCTTTACCTTCGACCGCGCTGATGCTCGGTGTGCCGGCCGAGCTGGCCGGTTGCGAGGAGGTCGTGCTCTGTACGCCGCCGCGCTCTGATGGCCGCTGTGACCCGGCCGTGTTGTACGCGGCCCGGCGCTGCGGCATCACCCGTGTCCATGCGATCGGCGGGGTTCAGGCGATTGCCGCGATGGCCTATGGCACCGCATCGGTCCCGAAGTGCGACAAGCTCTTCGGGCCGGGCAACGCCTGGGTGACCGAGGCCAAACAGCAGGTTGCACTCGATCCGAGCGGCGCCGCGATCGACATGCCGGCCGGTCCCTCGGAGGTGCTGGTGATCGCGGACGCTGATGCGAATGCGGTCTTCGTGGCCGCCGATCTGCTGTCGCAGGCAGAGCACGGCCGCGACTCTCAGGTCTTGCTGCTGTCGGACAGCGCGTCACTGATCGACGCCGTGTTGGCAGAGATCGACCGGCAGGTTGCTGCGCTGCCGCGCCGCGAGGTCGCCTCCGAGTCTCTCACGTGCAGCCGCGCGATCCTGGTCGGATCGATCGACGAGGCGCTCGCGATCTCCAATGATTACGCGCCCGAGCACCTGATCCTTGCGGTCGCCGCGCCGCGCCGCTGGCTGCCGAAGGTCCGCAACGCCGGCTCGGTCTTCCTCGGCGCGCTGACGCCGGAATCACTCGGCGACTACACCTCCGGCACCAACCACGTGCTGCCGACCTACGGCCACGCGCGGGCGTGGTCGGGGCTGTCGCTGGCGAGCTTCCAGAAGACGATCACGGTCCAGGAGGCGAGCGCCGAGGGGCTGCGTGCGGTCGGTCCGGATGCGATGGCGATGGCGCGGGCGGAGGGTCTCGTGGCGCACGAACGTGCAGTCTCGATCCGGCTCGACGCGCTGGCCGGGGGTGCGGCGTGAGTGGCTCGATCCTGTCTCGTGCCCGCGCGGACCTGCTTGCGCTGGCCGGCTACTCGTCCGCGCGGATGGAGGCGAGCAGCGGCGCGCTGTGGCTCAACGCCAACGAGTCGCCGTGGCCCTCGCCGGTCGACGCGGGCCAGGGCCTCCATCGCTATCCGGATCCGCAGCCGGCGGGCCTGCGGGCTCGGTTCGCCGACTGGCTCGGCGTGCCGGCCGAGAACCTGCTGGTCGGCCGCGGTAGCGACGAGGCGATCGACCTTTTGACCCGCGCCTTCTGCCGGGCTGGCGTCGACGCAGTGATCACGAGTCCGCCGACTTTCGGCATGTACCAAGTGTCGGCCCGGATCCAGGGCGCGCGTGTGGTCGAGGTGCCGCTCGACGCCGCGAATGGCTTTGCATGGCCGCTCGACGGCATCCTGTCCGCGATCGATGAGACGACGAAGCTGGTCTGGGTGTGCACGCCGAACAATCCGACCGGGACCACGGTGCCACGGGATGCGATCCTCGATCTGGCGCGCGGGCTCGAGGACCGCGCGCTGGTCGTCGTCGACGAAGCCTATGCCGAGTTTGGCGACGCCCAGAGTCTCGCAGGCGAGGCCGCGAAGCCAGGCAATCTCGCGGTGCTGCGAACACTGTCGAAGGCGCATGCGCTCGCTGGCGCACGTGTCGGTTGCGTCGTCGCCGATGCCAGCGTGATCGCGTTGCTGCGGCGGCTGATGGCGCCATACCCGCTGCCCACGCCGAGCGTCGTGGCGGCCGAGGCTGCCCTGGCGCCAGCGGCACTCGCCATCACCGCCTCGCGCATCGCGCTCGTCCGGGCCGAGCGCGCGCGGATGGCCGGCGCCCTGGCGAAGATCCCGGGCGTGCGCGAAGTGCTGCCCTCGCAGGCAAACTTCCTGACCGTGCGCCTCGACGATGGGCCGCGCACCTACGAGACGCTGCTCGCGTGCGGCATCGTGGTCCGCGATGTCTCGCGTCATCCCAGCCTCGCCGGCTGCCTGCGGATCACGATCGGCACGCCCGAGGAGAACGACCGGGTCCGCTCAGCGCTGGCCGAGCGGGCGAGGGCAGCGGCATGACGAGGCGCCTTCGCAGGATCCTGTTCCTCGATCGCGATGGCACGCTGATCCAGGAGCCTTCCGATGAGCAAATCGACAGCCTCGAGAAGTTCGCGCTGGTCGATCACGTGATTCCGGCGCTGATCGAGCTGCGCGATGCCGGTTACGAGTTCGTGATGGTCTCGAACCAGGATGGACTCGGCACGCCGTCGTTCCCGCGCGAACGCTTCGAGCCGCCGCAGCGACTGCTGCTGCAAATCCTTGAGTCGCAAGGGATCCGCTTCGCGGCGATCCACATCGATCCGCACTTCGCGCATGAGAACGCGCCGAGCCGCAAGCCTGGGATCGGCATGCTGCTCGACTACCTGCGCTCGGGCGAGCTCGACTTCGCGGCGAGCGCCGTGATCGGCGACCGCCAGACCGACCTCGACCTCGCGGCCAATCTCGGCGTGCGCGGCTTCCGGCTCGGCCCGGGTCACTGGGACTGGCCGGGCATCGCACACGCGCTGGCACGCGCGCCGCGCACGGCGGTGGTCGAACGCGCGACCAAGGAAACCCGGATCCGGGTCGAGGTCGATCTCGACCGTGAGGCGGCCGCCGAAGTCTCGACCGGGCTCGGCTTCTTCGACCACATGCTCGAGCAGCTCGGTCGGCACGGAGGCTTCCGGCTCGCCCTGCGCTGCGAGGGGGATCTCCACGTCGATGAGCACCATACGGTCGAGGATTCGGCGCTGGCGCTCGGCGAAGCGCTCCGCCGCGCGCTCGGCGACAAGCGCGGGATCGCGCGCTACGGCTTCGTGCTGCCGATGGACGAGACCCGCGCCGAAGCGCTGATCGACCTCTCGGGCCGGCCCTGGCTGGTCTTCGAAGGCCAGTTTCCGCGCGAGCGCGTCGGCGATCTGCCGACCGAGCTCGTGCCGCATTTCTTCCATTCGTTGTCCGATGCGCTCGGCGCCAATCTGCACCTGCGCGTCGCCGGCGACAACGCGCACCACATGGTCGAGGCTTGCTTCAAGGCGACCGCGCGCGCGCTGCGGATGGCGATCCGGCGCGAGGGCGCGGAGCTGCCGAGCACCAAGGGCGTGCTGTGACCGACGTGGTCGTGATCGACAGCGGGGTTGCGAACCTTGGTTCGGTGCTCGCTGCGTTCGCGCGCATCGACCTACCGGTGCGCGTCGCACGTGCTCCCCTGGATCTCGTCGGGGCGAGCCACGTCGTGTTGCCGGGCGTCGGTTCGGCACGCCCGGCGATGGCGCGCCTTGCCGCGAGCGGCTTCGCCGAGGTCGTGCCCGGCCTGAGGGTGCCGGTGCTCGGGATCTGCCTCGGGATGCAGCTGCTGTTCCGTTCGAGTGCCGAGGACGACGTGGGCTGTCTTGGTGTGATCGACGCGCCGATCGAACGGCTGCCGACGGCACCGGGCGTGCGCATCCCGCACATGGGCTGGAATCGCCTCGAGCAGCTGGCGGACGATCCATTGCTCGCCGGTTTCCCGGAGCCCGCGTACGCCTATTTCGTCCATTCGTATGCGGCACCAGTCGGGCCTTGGACGATCGCCGCTTGCATGTACGGCCAGCCCTTCAGTGCGGTGGTGCGCGCAGGTAATTTCGTCGGCGCGCAGTTCCACCCGGAACGTTCGGCTGCGGTCGGGGCGCGCCTGCTGCGCAATTTCGTGGGGGCAGCGTGATCGTCTATCCCGCCATCGATCTCCGCGGCGGTCGCGTCGTGCGCCTGCGGCAAGGTGATTACGCAGCCGAGACGCGCTATGCGGACGATCCGCTCGCGGTCGCCCGACGCTATCGCGAGGCCGGCGCCATGTGGATCCATGTCGTCGATCTCGACGCCGCGCGCGACGGCGCGATGCGCCATCGCGAGACGATCGCGGCGATCGCCCGAGACACCGGGCTCGCGGTTCAGGCCGGCGGCGGCGTGCGCGCCGAGTCCGACGTCGAGGCGCTGCTCGCGGCGGGCGTCGCCCGCGTCGTGATCGGTTCGCTGGCGGTGCGCGAGCCAGCGCGTGTCGCCGGGTGGATCGGGCGCTTCGGCGCCGAGCGGATCTGTGTTGCGCTCGATACCCGCGCGGACGCAGCGGGTCGTTGGTGGCTGCCGGTGGCCGGCTGGACCGAGGATTCCGGGGTCGAGCTCGACGTGCTGGTTGCACGCTACGCCGGCCTCGCGGCGATCCGGCACGTGCTCGTCACCGACATCGCGCGCGACGGAATGCTGTCAGGGCCAAGCCTCGATCTCTATCGTGCGCTGGCCGCGCGCTGGCCTGCGCTCGCGATCCAGGCTTCGGGCGGGTTTCGCAACCCCGCCGATGTCGTGGCCGCGCGCGATGCTGGCTGCGCCGGCGCGATCGTGGGGAAGGCGCTGCTCGACGGGACGGTCGGCCTAGAGGAACTCCTCCGATGCTGACCCGTCGCATCATCCCGTGCCTCGACGTGCGCGACGGCCAGGTGGTCAAAGGAGTTCGCTTCCGAGACCACGTCGTGATGGGCGCGATCGAGGACCTCGCGCTGCGCTATCGCGACGAAGGCGCCGATGAGCTCGTGTTTTATGACATCACCGCGAGCCCCGAAGGTCGCAGCGCGGACCTTGCCTGGGTCGAGCGGCTGGGACGATTACTCGACATCCCGTTCTGCGTCGCCGGCGGCATCCGCAGTATCGAGCAGGCGCGGCGCACGCTCGAGGCCGGCGCCGACAAGATCTCGATCAACTCTCCGGCGCTCGAGCGGCCGGATCTGATCGATGAGCTCGCGGCCGAGTTCGGCGTGCAGTGCATCGTCGTCGGCGTGGACAGCGAGTGGGTGGAGGGCGAGTGGCGCGTGCGCCAGTACACTGGCGATCCGCGCCGGACGCGCGACGCCGCTCGGCGGACGCTCGATTGGCTTGCCGAGGCCGAGCGCCGGGGGGCCGGCGAGATCGTGCTGAACTGCATGGGCAGCGATGGCGTTCGGTGCGGCTACGACCTCGAACAGCTGCGCGCCGCGCGCGCGGTGCTCGGCGTGCCGCTGATCGCCTCGGGTGGCGCCGGCGCCTGCCAGGACTTCGCGGCGGTGTTTCGCCAGGCCGACGCCGATGGCGCCTTGGCCGCGAGCGTGTTCCACTCGGGCGCGATCGCGATCCCCGAGCTCAAGACCTACCTCGCCGGCGAAGGCATCGAGGTGCGCCGATGACGACGATCACGACGCTGGCCGATCTCGACCGGCCCGACTGGGCCAAGGGCGGTGGACTGCTGCCGGCCGTGGTCCAGCACGCAGCGTCGGGCGCGGTGCTGATGCTGGGCTGGGTCAATCGTGACGCCCTGGCGCACACCCTCGAAAGCGGCGCGATGACATTCTGGTCGCGTAGCAAGGGCCGGCTCTGGACCAAGGGCGAGTCCAGCGGCCACGTGCTCCGGATTCGACGCATCGCCCTCGACTGCGATGCCGACGCGCTTCTGGTACTGGCCGATCCAGCGGGGCCGACCTGCCATCGCGGGACCGAGACCTGTTTCGATGACGAGGGTGGGCTCGGTTTCGCCGGGCAACCGCGGCCGGGCGTCGGCTTCCTCGCCGAGCTCGACGCGCTGGTGGCGACGCGCGCCGCCGAGCGACCGGCCGGCAGCTACACTACGAAGCTCTTCGATGCCGGACTGAAACGCATTGCGCAGAAGGTCGGCGAGGAAGGGGTCGAAACCGCGCTTTCGGCCTTCGATTCGGACGAGGCGCTGCTCGGCGAGGCAGCTGACCTCGTGTTCCACCTGCTCGTACTGCTCCGCGCGCGCGGGCTGGGCTTGCCTGATGTGATCGGGGTCCTCGAGTCGCGGCATCGCCATGATCGGCGATCGGGGTGTGTCGATCGGTGCGGTTGAGCGATACGATGGGTTGGAATACGCTGCTGGCCCGGTTCAAGCAGGGGATTGCAATGGCCAATTACGGTCGTCTCGGGTTTTTGCTGTCGGTGCTCGCAATCGCAACGTCGGCACGCGCCGACGAGTCCTCCGGCACCTCGACCGATCCCAACCCCGCCGCCGCATCGGCCGACCTCCTCCCCGATCCGGCCCGTCGCGCGGCGGTCCGCGGGCTGCTGCCCCAAGGCGTCTTGCTGGTCCCCGAATCGACCAATCGCCGGGTCATCGCCCTCGATCCGACGACCGGGGACGTGCTCGATCTCAACTTCATCCCGGCCGATGCGGTCAATCTGCAGACGCCAATCCAGGCCAAGTTGAGTGAGGACGGCACGCGCGTGCTGGTCTCGGATCAGATCCGCGATGTCATCCAGGCATTCTCGGTCGATACCGGCCTTTTCATCGAGACCTTTGCGCCCGCGGGTGGCGCGAACACGGCGATCGCCGACAACGTGCGTGGTTGGGAGTACGCGCCGAATGGAAATGCCCTGTTGACCGTCGGTAGTAGCGCAAATGCCAACGCCATCGCACAGTTCTCTCCGACCGGCGCACCGCTCGCCAACTTCATCGCGCCGGGGGTCGGTGGAATCGCAAGTCCATTCGACGTCTATCGGCTTCCGAGATCGAGCGGCGCCCTCGCGGAGGGGCAGTATCTCGTGTCGAACTCGAGCAATGGCCAGGTCAACCGATTCGCGGCAGACGGCAGCCCGATCGGACTTTTCGCGACCGCCGGTACGTTTGCGCAGCAGATCTACATGGCGGCCAACGGCAACATTCTCGTGGCGGCGTTCTCGCCGCCGGCCGGGGAGGGGGTGTACGAGTTCACGCCATCCGGTACCCAGGTGGCGCGGCTCGACAACGCGACCCTTTCCGGCTACCGCGGGGCATACGAGCTGGCCAACGGCAACATTTTGACCACGACCGGCTCGGGTATCCATGAGATCGATCGCACGACCGGTGACCTCGTGCGAACGATCGTGCCGTCGATCAGCGCGCGCTACATCCAGTTCGTGCGGTCGGTTGCCGACGCCGATCTGGTGCTCACCGGATCGATCGGTGCAATTGCGGTGAACATGCCGTTCACCCTGTCGCTGACGCTGCGCAATGACGGACCTGGCCTTGCAACCGCGGCTGAAGTCGAGGTGAGCTTGCCCCCGGGCGTCGTCCACGACGCGGACGACTGCTCGACGACCGCGATTCCGGGAGGACGCCGGTGGGCCGCGGGCGATCTCGCCGCGGCCAGCCAAACCCTATGCAGCCTGACATTGCGGTCAACGGTCCCTGGCTCGTTCTCGATCGGCGCCGTCGCCACCTCGGCCGTCAACGACCCGAATCCGGCCAACAACGTCTTGTCGCTGCGCGGTACCGTGCCTGCGCTGCCAGTGCCGGTCATGACCTTGCCATGGAGCGTGATCCTGCTGCTCGGTGTGTTCGCCATCGGCATCTGGCTGACGATGCGGCGTTCGGCCCTCTAGCCCCGGATCGCGGGTCGGGGGCGGGCGGCCTTGGGTCATCCCGGCTGGCCGCGAGCTGACTGGGCGGGCTGAGGGTCGTCCGGCCCGTGTCGGTCGTCGAGCGAGATCTCGGTGAAGCTGGTCACCGACGGACGCGTCGCCGTCTCTGGTCGCCCATCGCGGGTGAGCCAGACCGTCCGCATTCCGGCCTGCTCGGCCGCCTCGAGCTCGGCCTCGACGTCCGACAAGAACACGATGTCAGTCGGATCGACTCCGATTTTTCGCGCGATTACGCGGTACGAGGCGGGTTGTCGTTTTGCACCGGTCGTGGTGTCGAAATGCCCTGACAGGAGCGACGTGAGATCGCCTTCGGCGCTGTGCGCGAAATAGAGCTTCTGCGCCGCGATCGATCCAGATGAGTAGACGTAGATCGGATGGCCGGCCGCGTGCCACTCGCGCAGGCGCGCCGCGGCGTCGGGATAAACGTGCGCGACGAGCTCGCCGGATTCGAAGCCATCCTTCCAGATCATGCCCTGCAGCGCCTTCAGCGGCGTGGCCTTGCGGTCTTCGTCGATCCAGCGGATCAGAGTTGCCGTGACGGCGGGCAGATCGTCAGGCGGGATTCCGGCGTCACGCGCCACCGCCTCGATTTCCGCGCGCACCGCCGGCTCGTCGCAGTGCGCCGCGAGAAAGGCCGGCATCCGCGCCCGCGCGTAAGGGAACAGCACGTCGTGGACGAAGCGGATCGAGCCGGTCGTCCCCTCGATGTCGGTCAGCACGACCGGCAGGCGCTCGCCGGCCACCGGCTTTAGTTCTCGAGCCGCGGGAAGCGCGCGGCGTAGTCGGAGCCGGTGAAGTTCGCGACCCAGCCGGCCGGGTTGTTGAACAGGCGGATCGCGACGAAGTACGGGTTCGGTCCCATGTCGAACCAGTGCCTGGTGCCGGCCGGCACGCGAATCAGGTCGCCTTGCTCGCACAGAACTTCGTAGACCTCGCTGCCGAGATGCAGCGTGAATAGACCAGCGCCGGCGACGAAGAAGCGCACCTCGTCCTCACCGTGGGTGTGCTCGTCGAGGAACTTCTTGCGGAACTCGGTTTTCTGCGGGTGATCGCGGTCGAGGCTGACGACATCGCAGGTCAGGTAGCCCTCCTCGCGCATCAGGCGGTCGATGTCGCCTCGGTAGGCGGCGATGACCTCGTCCTGGGAAGCCCCGGGCGCGATCGGCTGGCTTGCCTCCCATCGCTCGAAGCGGATGCCGCGGTCGCCGAGCAGCGCGGCGATCTCGACGCCGTCGCGGGTCTCGCGTTTGACGGTGTCGGGGCTGTGGTCGTCGAAGATGCGCAGGCGGCTCATCGTCGGTATCTCCGGAGTTCGAGTTCGCAGGCGAGCAGGAATTCGATCGCCTCGAGGTGGCGGCGGGTCTCGGCGAGGTCGCAGCCCCAGGTGTAGACCCCGTGGCCCGAGATGAGGTACGCCTGCATCGGCACCTCGGCATCGAACAGCGAGTCGACCGCGAGGGAGAGCTCGCCCATGTCCTGGGTGTTCAGGAACACCGGCACGCGCATCACGAGATCGTGGGTCTCGAAGCCGCGGAAAGCCTTCAGCAGCTCGTAGCCGGCGAGCTCGACGAAGCCGTCATCCTCGTACAGCCGCGAAGCGACGGTCTGCACCAGCGAGTGGGTGTGCAGCACCGCGCCGACCTCGGGGAAGCGCTGATACAGCTGGGCGTGGAGCAGGGTCTCCGCCGAGGGCTTCTTGCCCGGCTCGAGCGCCCGGCCGTAGAGATCGACGCGCATGAAGTCATCGACGCCGAGGCGACCCTTGTCGCGGCCGGAGATCGTGATCACGCAGCTCTCCCCGTCGAGGCGCATCGAGAAGTTGCTCGAGGTCGCGGGCGTCCAGCCACGCGCGGCCAGATCGCGGCCGGTTTCGGCGAGGGCGCGCGCGGCGGACTCGAAATCGATTACGGGATTGGACATGCTCGCAATGATAGCGAGCGGGGACGAAGGCCCGGCGAACGCCGCGCTGAATGCTTGTCCGCTCGTCGTTCCGTGAAGCAACGAAAAGTCCGAGATGGCGGCGGCTTGGAGGAGCAGGACAGTGTTTCGCCGCTTCCGCGGCGTCTCATCTGCGGTGGCTTCGGTCTCAGTCCCCCGCTTGCGCACGCCGTGCGCGCGCGGGCGCGGTCCTGCCATTCCGTGCGCCTGCGCCGCTCCGAGCCGCCTTCGTCCGACCGCTGGATGGCGGCTTCGCCGACACTTCCGGCAGCAGCTTCCGCAGGATCGCCGCGCAGTCGGCTTCGTCCATCCGGCGCGGCACGGGGTAGTTCGTATCGGCCTCCCAACACGCGGCCTCGGCCAGCGCCGGGATGTCGGATGCGCGCAGGGCGTCGAGACGTTCGGGAATGCCGATCGCGCGCGCCAGCGCCTCGACCTCGGCGATGAAGCGATTCGCCAGCGCAGGTTCGGCATCGCGGGCCTTGCCGAGCCCGATCACGCGCGCGAGCGCCGCCAGCCGCGGCGCGGTTGCGGCGGCGCAAAAGTGCAGTACGTGCGGCAGCACGATCGCGTTGGCAAGGCCGTGGGGCGTGTGGTAGCGACCACCGAGCTGGTGCGCGATCGCGTGCACGTTGCCGACGTTGGCACGGGTGAAGGCCATGCCGGCCCAGGTCGCCGCCAGCGCCATGCGCTCGCGCGCGACGAGATCGCTGCCGTCGCGGCAGACGACCTGAAGGTTGGTAAAGATCGCGCGCACGGCGGTCTTGGCGAGACGGTCGCTCTCGTCCGTGCGCCAGCCGCTGATATATGCCTCGATCGCGTGGGTCAGCGCGTCCATGCCGGTCGCCGCGGTGACGGCGCGCGGCAGGCCCGCCATCAGCTCGGGGTCGAGCGCCGCCATCTGCGGGACGATCCGGGTGTCGGCGATCACCAGCTTGCGGCCGGCCTCCGGATCCGAGATCACCGCGGCCACCGTGACTTCCGAGCCGGTGCCGGCGGTCGTCGGGACCGCATAGATCGGGGCGGGCCCCGAGAAGGCGCGGAAATAGCCGACCAGCGTCCGCGGATCGCGGCGGTTGGCGGCGGCCAGTCCGATGACCTTGGCGGCGTCCATCACCGAGCCGCCGCCGAAGGCGACGATGGCGTCGCAGCGCGCGGCGCGGAAGGCCTCGATACCGCGCTCGACCATCGGGATCGGCGCGTCCGGTGCGACCTCGTCGAAGCGCTCGTGGCGGCAGCCGCCGGCCTCGAGCGCAGCGATGAAGGGATCGACGAGGCCGAGCTGGGCAAGGATCGGATCGACGACGACGAACACCCGCCGGTGGCCGAAGCCGGCGATCGCCTCGGCCAGTCGGCGGCTTGCGCCCGGGCCGACCAGCAGGGTCGGGCGCGGGATCGGGATCGCGCGGGTCACGAGCCCGGCGGCTTGCTTGGCGAGCGGCAGCACCAAAGCTCGCGCCTTGTCCCCGATCAAGTGCGCCATCGCAAGGCTCCTCGATGATGTGCGTCGGCCCGATTATGGCCCCTCGCGCGCCGCGCGGATCGGGCGACAATCGGGCGTCGTCAGACCGGAGGAATCGCATGAAGACCATCATCGGCATCAGCCTCGGCTCGCGCGCCCAGGACTTCGCCCTCGAGACGCGTTTTCTCGGGGTGCCGATGCGGATCGAGCGCATCGGCACCGACGGCAGCCTCGAGAAGGCCGAACGGCTGGTGCGGCGCTGGGACGGCAAGGCCGCCGCGATCGGGCTCGGCCTGCCGCAGGAGCGCTGGACCGTCGGCAAGCGCCGCTTCGAGGACGCCGACGTGCTGGCGGTCACGCGGCTGGCGAAGCGCACACCGGCCACGACCGGCGCGCGACTCGGGTCGATCTTCCTCGAGTGGGCGGTGCGCGAGACCCAGGCGCGGCTCGGCCACTACTTCGACAACGCACTGGTGCTGTTCTTCTCGGGTCTCGCCAACCACCGCGTCGCGACCACGTTCTCAGAGTACACGCAGAACCTGTCCTTCGCCGACCCGATCCGGCAACTCGGCGTGCCGAAGCTCCTGACCTCGCTCGATGCGCTCGCTCTCTACGCCGAGGGTGCGCACTACGTATCTGGCTGGAAGCCGCCGCGCGTGGTGCCCGAAGCGCTGGTCGGGCAGTGGACCCGCTTCGTGCTGCGACGCGCGTTGACCCATGCGACCACGGTGGTCGCGCCGGTCCACGAGCTCGACGAGTTCGGGCTCGAGGAACTGGCCGGAAAGACCATCGTGACCTCGACCGTCAACGCCGAGCGGGTCGCCGACTTCGCCGACAAGGGCGTCGCGCTGGTGGTCGATGCCGCGCCCGAGATCGACGGCCACGTGCTCGGCCCGGGGGTCATCGACGCGATGATCCTGGCCGCGACCGGCAAGTCGCCGGAGGCACTCGACGACGACGATTACCTCTCGATCGTGACCGAAGCCGCCCTCGAGCCGCGGCTGATCTGGCCGAGCGGCGAGCGCCGCATCAACCGCTTCGCCTTCGTGATCCATCCGCTGTCGCAGGAGTACTTCAAGAAAGTCAAGCCGATCGAGCTGCTCTCGAAGGTCTCGCCGCCGGTGTTCATGGACGTGCTCGAGCGCGCGATGGCCTATGCGCCGCCCTTCGTCTACTCGAAGGTCACCGGGATCCGCTCGCCGACCGGGGTCGAGGCGGAGGGCTGGCTGATCTCGGTCGGCGGCACGCCGCGCGAGATCATGAAGCACCCGCCCGAGTTCACCTACCGGCGCCTGCTCGACGCCGCCGAAATGGCGCGCAAACTCGGCGCCCAGATCATGGGTCTCGGCGCCTTCACCAAGGTGGTCGGCGACGCCGGCGTGACCGTGGCCCGCCGCGCGCCGCTGCCGATCACGACCGGCAACAGCTACAGCGCCTCGGGCGCCCTGTGGGCCGCGCACGACGCGATGCTGCGGCTGGGCCTGCTCGAGAAGCCGCCGAAGGGCAAGCGCGCCGGCGCGAAGGCGATGGTGGTCGGCGCCACCGGCGCGATCGGCTCGGTCTGCGCGCGCCTGCTCGCGAAGGCGGTCGACGAGGTCACGATGGTCTCGCCCGAGACGGCGAAGCTGCTGGCGCTGCGCGACTCGATCCTCGCCGAGACGCCGGATGCGAAGGTCCGGGTCGCGGCGCGGCCGGACAAGGTGATCGCCGAGATGGACATGATCGTCACCGCCACCTCCGGTGCTGGCAAGAAGGTGCTCGACATCATGCAGGTCAAGCCCGGCTGCGTGATCACCGACGTCGCGCGGCCGCTCGACCTCTCCCCGGAGGACGTCGCCAAGCGCCCGGACGTGCTGGTGGTCGAGTCCGGCGAGATCGAGCTCCCCGGCGAGGTCGAGATGAAGAACATCGGTCTGCCGCGCAATGTCGCCTATGCCTGCCTCGCCGAGACCATCGTGCTCGCGCTGGAGGGACGATTCGAGAACTTCACCGTCGGTCGCCAGATCGAGTGGGAGAAGGTGCGCGAGATTTACAAGATGGGGCTCAAGCACGGCATGAAGCTCGCGGCGATCTCCGGCGTCCACGGGCCCTTCAGCGACGCCGACATCGCGCGGGTCCGCAGGCTTGCGCTCGCCGCCCGGGCGCGGCAGGGAGGCAAGCCCAAGGCCGCAACGCGAGACGAGCCGGCCTCGATTGCGGGACGGCGTAAGACCACCGGTCGGCGCAAGGGCACGGCGGGCGTCGCGAAGCCCGCGCCGAAGAGGGCCGTGGCGCGCGCGAGGACGCGCAAGGCCTAGGGTCGGGCGCGGACGGTCGCAACGCCGTCGTCCGTAGAGCGGGGCTCGCCCCGCTCGATCCTCGCGATGGTTCGGCAGCCCTGCGCCGAGCAAGCTCGGCGCTACCGGGCTCGGATCATGCGCTGCCGGTTGCAGCGCCGTGGTCCGTAGAGCGGGG
>CALDVP010000131.1 GCA_937924195.1 uncultured Lysobacterales bacterium | reverse complement strand
GTCCGCGCGGAACTCGGCTTCGCCGACGGTGCGTACGATGTGCTCGGCGCCGTAATGCGCGGCCACGGTGGCGGCCAGCGGGGCCTCGTCCTCGGCGCTGCCGCGGAACTCCTCGAAGGCCAGCGTGATCGCGCGCGGCGGACGGTCGGCCGCTTCGGCCACGAGGCCGAGAATCGCGCCCGAGTCGACGCCGGCCGAGAGGAAGACGCCGACCTCGACGTCGGCCAGCAGGTGATGGCGGACGCTGTCGGCGACGGCCTCGCGGATCAAGTCCTCGCGCTGTACCGACTCAATCGGCACGGCGTCGTGCAGCACGGTCGCGACATGATGGAAGCGGCGCGGCGGCTTCGGGCCCAGCCAGTCGACCGTCATCACGTGGCCAGCCGGCAAGGCGCGGATCTCGCGATAGGTGCTGAAGGGTTCGGGTACATGGCCGTAGAGCTGGAAGCCAACGAGGCCCGCCGGCTCCGGATCGCGCGAGACGCCGCCGCCGGCCAGCAGGGCCTTCGCCTGGCTCGCGAAGCGAAACGTCCAGCCATCGTTCGCGTACCAGAGCGGCTTGATGCCGTAGGGGTCGCGCGCGAGGAACAGCGTGCGCTCGAGCGTGTCCCAGATCGCAAACGCGTACATGCCGCGCAGGCGATCGACCATCGCCGCACCCATCCGCGCATGGAGGTGCAGCAGCGTCTCGGTGTCGGTGCCGCTGCGGTAGACGGCACCATCGCGCTCCAGCTCTCGGCGCAGTTCCGGGTGGTTGTAGATCTCGCCGTTGAAGACGATCACGAAGCGACCGTCGACGCTCGCCATCGGCTGTGCGCCGCGGTCGGACAGGTCGAGGATCGCGAGGCGACGGTGCGCGAGGCCGACGCGCTCGTCGGTGGAGAACCACTCCCCTGCCCCGTCGGGCCCGCGGGCGAGCATGCGCTCGCGCATCGCGCGCAGCTCCGCACGATCGACCGGATCGGCCGCGTCGTGGTAGGCGAAGATGCCGGCGAGGCCGCACATCGAATCAGCGCGCCGCCGCCGGCCGATCGACCCGCCCGGGGGACCGCGCATACGCTGCTCGGCGTGTCATCGCGAACGCTTTGCCAATGCGTAGAGCCACGGCGTCACCGCATCGAACCAAGGCACCGGGATGCGAGTCCCGATGAAGCCCATGAATGAATGCGCTGCCGCCAGGAAAGATGCCCTTGCTCCATCGATCCCGAGCCCCTCGAGGACCGACCGGGGCGCAAGCCTCGCGTAGAGTCGACGGACGTGGCCTGGAGGCAGCACGCGGCGCCATTCGACCGACCAGAACGGAAAGGTGAAGAAGTAGAGTTGGGTCGCGACCCGGAATGCCACGCCTTGCGCCACCTCCTCCCCGGCCCCGCGGCGGATGCCGGCCAGCACCGTTCTGGCGAGATGCACCAGCGGCAAGGGTCGCGCGACGAAGGCATCGGCATCGGCGCGCGCGTGCGCGCGGAACGAATCGACTTCGAGGCCCGGCACCACGAGGTCCTTGTCGACGCAGACCCGATCGACATGCAGGTGGCGCCCGCCCGCGGACAGCAAGGCCGCCGCCAGGTACATCTGGTACATCTCGCTACCATCCACGACCGTGCTGTCCAGCGCGCGTGCTCCGGGTCCATCGAGCACCAGTCCGCTGACGAAGGCAAAGGAACGGTAGTGCTTCACCGCACCGTCTACACCGGCGTCGACGATGCCCGTCGTCGACGCGCGCCGGTAGAGCGTCCCTGAGTCGACCTCCCGGTAGTTCGTGATAGCGGTCGAGACCGGCGCATGCCGCTCCAGCGCCTGGGCGATGGCACCGAGCGCATCGGGATCGGCAAGGCCGTCATCGTTGCCCATCAGCAGGCACCAGCGTCCCGACGACATCGCGATCGCGCGCCTCAGGTTGGCGTCGTACCGCAAGCGCTCGGGGCTGACGGAAAAGACATGACGCAAGCCAAGCCGTTCGAGTTCCCGTCGCACCCGGTCGATGCCGCCGTCGCCCGATCCACCGTCGCTGATCACAACCTCGAAGTCACGGAATCGCTGGGCCGCGAAGGTCCCGAGCGCGGCGATGAAGTGGTCGGTGCGCTCGTATTGCGGAACGCAGATCGAGAAGAGCGGCGATGAATGGGTCAATGAGATTCCTCGATCCGGCTCGAACGCGTCCGGCCGCGGGAGCGGTGGTGTCGATGCCTGCGCTGGCGGCGCACGGCGAGGATCGTGCCGATGGTCGCGCCGATGATGATCATCAGCATCGCCGAGGGTCGCCGGACCATCTCCTCCCAGATATGGTCGTACAACTGCTCGCCCACCCAGGTGACGACCTGAACGCTCCAGCGTCCCAAGGTCTGGGCCGCCGCCCCGAACGGCTCCAGGAAATGTCCAATCGACCAGGGGCCCGGCGTGTAGAAGCGCGCCTCGCGCCATCCTGGCGGCATCGAGAACTCGGCCAGCCACATCACCGTCGGATAGGTCGCGCCACCGACCAGGATGCCGCCGCCGATGTAGATGATGAACCAGCGATAGCGCCGGATCGTCTTCCAGGCCAGCTTGAGGTTCTCCTCGATGCGGTCCTTGAGCAACTGGCGATGCTTCCTCGGCCTGCGGTGCGGCCTCGGCGTGCCGCATTTCGGGCAAGAGCCGAACTTGCGACTGAACACATGGCCACAGTTGCGGCAGGTCACCGAATCGAGGCCCGGCGCCGGTTCCTGCCCCTGCAGTTCAAGTGGTTCTCTCATTCCGTCCTCCCCCTTGAGGCCCACGTCGCTCCGTGTCTGGAACCGGAGGTTCCGTCCGCGCGACGAAGCACTGGTCGGCGATCAGAGGCGTCCATCGATGCCGTCCCTGGCGATGACGCCCTTCAGGTCATAGACCACCCCGCCCTCGCGCACGAGCCCGCGCACCCACCCGCCGCCGCGCTCGCGGAAGGCGCGGTGGGCGACGGCGAGGACCACGGCGTCGTAGGCGCCGGCTCCGGTGGCGTCGACAAGGGTGATGCCGCAAAGTTCGGCGACATCAGCCGGGTCGACCAGCGGATCGTGGACGACGACCTCGGCGTTGGCGCGGGCGAGTTCGCGGACGATGTCGACGACCAGCGTGTTGCGGAGGTCGCTGCAGTCTTCCTTGAACGTGAGGCCGAGCACCAGCACGCGGGCGCCGACGACGTGGATCCGTCGCCGCGCCATCAACGCCATCACCTGGTGCGCGACATAGATGCCCATGCGGCTGTTGATGCGGCGCGCGGTCAGGATCAGTTCGGGGTGGTAGCCGAGCGTGGTCGCCTTGTGCGTGAGGTAGTACGGGTCGACACCGATGCAATGGCCGCCGACGAGCCCCGGCCGGAACGGCAGGAAGTTCCACTTGGTTCCGGCCGCGGCGAGCACGTCGTGGGTGTCGATGCCCATGGCGTTGAAGATCATCGCGAGCTCGTTGATGAGCGCGATGTTGACGTCGCGCTGGGTGTTCTCGATGACCTTGGCGGCTTCGGCCACGCGGATGCTGGGGGCAAGGTGGGTTCCGGCGGTGATGATGCGGCGGTAGAGCGCATCGACGAAGGCGGCGGACTCCGGGTTGGAGCCGGAGGTGACCTTGGTGATGCGGGTCAGCGTGCGCTCGCGGTCGCCGGGGTTGATGCGCTCGGGGCTGTAGCCGCAACTGAAGTCGACGTCGCAGCGGAGGCCGGAGACCTGCTCGAGGATCGGGATGCAGACCTCTTCGGTGGTGCCGGGATAGACCGTGCTCTCGTAGACGACCACGTCGCCGCGCTTCAACACCGCGCCGATGGTGCGGCTGGCGGTTTCGAGCGGGGACAGGTCCGGGCGGTTGGCGTCGTCGACCGGGGTCGGGACGGTGACGATGTGGACGTTGGCGTCGGCGAGTCTTTGCGGGTCCGTAGTCAACAAGAGCTGCGTCGCGGCGCGGATCTCGTCGGCCGTGGATTCGCCGTGGCGATCGTGAGCACGGGCGAGCTCGTCGACGCGATTCGGATCGATGTCGAAGCCGACCGTCGGGAGGATCCTGCCGAACTCGATCGCGAGCGGCAGACCGACATAGCCGAGACCGATCACCGAGATGCGGGGGTCGGTGGGGAGGGGGACGCGGGGCGTGGGCGTGTCGATGGTCACGCGTGCATCGCCGGTAGAGTCGCGCGAGCTCGAAGCCGAGCAACCCCAGCGCCACGACCGCGATGCGCGCGGATGTCAGACACCGTGGTACTCGCGATACCAGGCCACGAAACGCGGAATGCCCGCTTCGACGGAAACGCGCGGCTCGCATCCGAAGTCGCGCGCGAGATCCGAGACATCGGCCGCGGTATCGGGAACATCCCCCGGTTGAAGCGGAAGCAGCTCAATCTCGGCCTTTCGGCCGATCGCCTGCTCGAGCAGCGTGATCGCGTGCATCAACGGCACTGGCCGCGAGCCGCCGATGTTGTAGAGGCGATGAGGCGCGCGACTCGTCGCCGGATCGGGTGTGGTGCCGCTCCACTCCGGGTTGCCGGTCGCGGGGCGGTCGAGCACGGAAGTGACGGCATCGACGATGTCGTCGATGTAGGTGAAGTCGCGGCTGTGGTGTCCCTGGTTGAAAACCGGGATCGGACGGCCTTCGAGGATCGCGCGCGTGAACTTGAAGAATGCCATGTCCGGGCGCCCCCAGGGCCCGTAGACGGTGAAGAAGCGCAGACCCGTCGTCGGTATGCCGAAGAGGTTGGCGTAGCTATGCGCCATCGCCTCATTGGCCTTCTTGGTCGCGGCGTATAGCGTCAGCGGGTGCTCGGTCGGCTGGTGCTCGTTGAAGGGCAGCGCCGTGTTGGCGCCGTAGACCGAGCTGGTCGAGGCATAGACGAGGTGCTCGACCGGATGGCGGCGGCAACCTTCGAGGACGTGCAGGAAGCCGGTGACGTTGCTCGAGACGTAGACGTGCGGGTTCTCTGCGGCATAGCGGACGCCCGCCTGGGCGGCGAGGTGCACGACCCGCAACGGCTGGTGCGCGGCGAACAGAGACTCGACCGCGGCGCGATCGGCGAGGTCGGCCTCGACGTGGACGTAGCCCGGATGGGCGGCGAACCGCGCCAGCCGCGCGCGCTTCAACGCCGGGTCATAGTAGTCGTTGAGGTTGTCGAAGCCGACGACGCGCTCGCCGCGCTCGAGCAGGCGCAGCGCGACCTGGGAGCCGATGAATCCGGCGCTGCCGGTGACGAGGACGGGGCGCGTGTTTGCGCTCAATGCCGCCGGTCCTGCATGGCGCCTTGCGCGATCACGCTTCCCCCGTCGCTCGCTCTGCGACCTCGCGCTGCAGGCGCGCGATCTCGGCCTGCAATCGCTCGAACTCGCGCTGCTTGCGCTCGAGGAAGTTCAGGGTCGCGAGCGCCTTGGCGCGCAGCCCGGCCGGGGTCAGCACATAGGCATAGGCGAGCTTGTTCTGGTTGTTGCGGAAGTTGCGCGCCTTGACCCAGCCCCACGCCATCAGCGCGCGCAGGCAGTAGTTGGTCTTGCCGAGCGAGAGGCCAAGTTCGCGCGCGAGCTCGCGCTGCGACACTTCGGGTCGCTGCTCGAGGATGCGCAGGATGGCGAGTCGGACTTCGTCGTCCATCGGGACGGCCGGCGCGAGGCCGGCTTTCGGCACGCTACCGCCCTGCGGTGAGGGCGATCCGCTTGCCAGTGAACCACGTTGCCGCCTTTCGGGATGGCGCGTGCCGCCCCGATCGGCCGGTGGACCGCCTTGCTACACGTGCACGGCCAGGTGCGCGCGCGGGACGACCGCCTCGCGCGCCTGGCCGAGGAAGTCGAGCAGCAGGCGCACGCGTTCGGAGCCTTCGAGGGTGCGAAACACGGCTTCGAACCCCGAGAGCGGTCCGTCGGTGATGCGCACGCGCTGGCCAGGTACGAGATCGGGCGGATCGAGTCGGGCCACGCCGTCGTCAGCGTCCATGCGCGCGCGGATCGAGGCGATCACGCGCTCGGGAACGCGCGCCGGTTCACCGCCGAAGCGCACGAGACCGACGCAGCCGCGCGTCGAGCGCACCGGCGCCAGCGACTGCACGGCAGCGTCGGTGAGAACAAACACGTAGCGGGGGAACAGTGACTCGATCCGGGCGCGCAGTCCTTCGCTGGTTCGCACCGTGCGCCGGAGCCGCGGGAACAGGCAGCGGAAGCCCTGGCGCTCGAGGTGCTCCCGGGCGGTCGCCTCGGCCCGCGGCTTGGTGTGAACGGCATACCAGGATTCCATTCGGCTCCTCGCGTTCAACGCATGAACGGGAGCCTAGCCGAGGGCTCGCCAGTTTCGCAATGATGGCACGCGGCTCGACCTCTCGCGGTCAGGCCGCGCGATCAGGAAGCGCGCGCAACCGCCCTCGGCGAAACCGAAATCGCGACCATGGCGGCGACCACGGTAGACAGTGCGATCGTCCGCATCGGGAAGTCGACCAGGCTGTGGATCGCGACGGCGACCAGCGCGACCGCGGCCAGCCGCCGGATCAGTCGCATCGCCGCATCCTCCCGGCCAGCATCCGCCTGGCCCGCGCGCCAAGTGGCCAGCAGCCACCAAAGAACCCACGCCGCCAACAGCACGATTCCCGGCCAACCTGCCTCGAGCTTGAACTCGAGCCAGTCGTTGTGGGCGCGATTGACATAGGCCGAGATCACCGCCTGGACCGGCTCGCGCTGCTCGTAGACCCGGCGAAAGGTGCCGATGCCCGTGCCCCACGGCGCGGCTTCACGGGCGGCGCCTAAGGTCGTCGCCTGCACGATGATGCGGCCATCGTCGAATGGGTCCGCCTGGAAGCGATCCAACACGCCCCATAAGCCGACTTGCACCGCGACGAGTCCGGCGCTGATTGCGACCAGCGCGAAGATCCGGCGGCTGCCGCGCGAGGCTCTGGCGGTATCGAGCAGGATGATCGCGAAAAGGGCCACGATCACGCCGGCGCCGAGCACGACGCCGGCTCGCGACTGGGCAAGCATGCAGGTCACGACCAGCATCAGGAAACCCAACGCCCAGGCAATCACGCGCGGACCATGTCGGGCGGGCTCGGCATCGGCGAGCATACGGCGCAAGGCCAGCACCAACCCGGCGCCGCCAAGGGCGATGCCGATGTACATCAGGGCTGCGAAGTGGTTGCGGTTCGAGAAGAAACCTTTCGCCTGGCCACCCGTGGAGCCGTGCAGTCCCGGAACCGTGGACTCTCCCAAAGCGACCTGGGCGAGACCCCACGAAGCGCTCAGCAGCGCGAGCCCGACGATGAGCGCCACGATCCGCCGCAGCGCCGACGCCGGGAGCAGCAACAGGGCGAGGAAGACCGCCCCTGGCGGCAACATCGCGAGGAAGCTGCGCCAAGTGGCGTCTGGAGCCACGCTGAGCGCGCTCGACGGCGCAATCCCGAAGACACGGGCCTGATCGAGTTGCCAGGCGGCATGCACCGCCGACCACGGCGGGCTTTCACCTGGCCACGGCAGCGTCTGCAGAATCGGCAGAAGTAGCGTGAGTGCCACCAGCGCCAGCGGAGTCCAATCGACCCGAGCCCGGAGCAGATGGCCGGCCAAGGCCGCTGCCAGAAGGACGATGCCAGGCAGGATGACCCACGCATCACCCGCATTGCCCTGCCACGTCGCGCCGCCCGCGATCACGGCCAGCACAATCACGAGCGAAGCACCAGCGCCGAGAAAACGTTGGTAAATGTCGATCCGACGATCCATGTGAAGAGGGCCGCTTGCGCGGCCCTCCCGGGGGCTCGAGCTCTCAGGGCGAGATCGGTCGTCTGGCTCCGTCGTCGTTCCAGACCGCTGCCCCGAGCACCACCATCCCGCCAACCCATGGCCAGACTGGGGCGCCCTTGCTGCTTCCAGCCCAAAGTGCAGCCAGGCAACGGCAGCCATCGGGAACCTCGTGGATACCCGGGTCGAGCTTGAGGTCGCAACCGGTCTCGTAGCGCAGCACGGCCGAGCTCTCGGCCTGAACGAGGATGCGATCCTTTACCTTGACCGGCTGATTCGGAATGATGGGAACGAACTGGTCGTTCTGGAAGATCTGAACCCCGCCTTCGATCTCGGTCACGGTCGCAGCGGACGGGTTCGGAACGCGCCAGTCGCCCGGCTCGAGGCGGATGTCG
>CALDVP010000130.1 GCA_937924195.1 uncultured Lysobacterales bacterium | reverse complement strand
TGTCGACCCCGTACCTGGCCAGGTCGGCCTCGACCTCGGCGCGGGTGATCGTCGACGCGGCGACCGACTGCACTTCGATCGGGTGCTGCTGTCCGTAGCTCGGCAGATTCCGGGCTTCGGCGCGCACGTCCTCCGTGGTGCGCGTGCTTTGCAGCGAGTCCAGCCACTGTCTGGAAGCTTCGTCGCCGCCGCCGGCGATGGCCGCCAACGGCGACAGGGCAAGGACGGTCACGGCGGCGCCGATCAGTTGTTTCGCGTTCATGTGGATCTCCTGTAGATGTGTGAAGGGTTGGTTCGGTCATCGCAGCGGCGTCCGCGTCATCGATCGCTGCTGCATGACGATCTGTCGATCCTCCATCGCGCAAATGACAGATTTTTCTTTCTGTGCCTCGTCCTGTCCGAGATGTAAGAAGCGGGGTGTCCGCAGCGACTGACGCGCGCGCCGGGGTTGCCGGTCCGCGGCGCAACCGGCGAAGAAACTTTCGCGCTGGCCGCCGGTCAGCCCTGCACTCAAAACGAAGTCGCGGTGCCCGTTCGAGGGCAAGAAGCGAATCGAGGAGACAGCCTTGAACGATGTGGCGCAACTGGATTCGACGCTGGCGGAGCTGCAACCGCTGCTGATGAAGCTGGCAAGACTGCAGTTGCGCAACGACGCCTGGGCCGAGGACGTGGTCTCCGAGACGATGGTCGCGGCGATCGAGAAGCGGCCCAGCTTCGAGGGGCGGTCGAAGTACCGCACCTGGGTGGTCGGCATCCTCAAGCACAAGATCACCGACCAGTTGCGCCGGCGCATGCGCGAGGTCTCGACCGAGACGCAGATGGAATCGGTCGAGACCGAGACTTTCGACGAGCTGTACGACGAGGATGGAAGGCGGCTGTCGCCGCCGCTCGACTGGGGCGACCCCGAGGACGTCCTGTCGACGCAGCAGTTCATGGCCATGCTGCAGGCCTGCGTCGACGAGTTGCCCGGCAGCCTCGGCCGTGTCTTCCTGCTGCGCGAGTGGCTGGAGTACGAGACCACCGAGATTTGTAAGGAACTTTCCATCACGGCGACCAATTGCCACGTGATGCTGTTCCGCGCCCGGATGCGGTTGCGGGAGTGCGTCGAAACGAACTGGTTCGCCAAGAGGGCCGCGGCGTGAAGGAAAGCTGGGTGATGATCCCGTGCCGGACGGCGCATCGCCTGATTTCGGAAGGGATGGATCGCCCACTCGGCCTGGGCGAGCGGGCGCGGCTGCGGTTGCACCTGGCCATGTGCGCCATGTGTTCGCGGG
The DNA here is from genome assembly GCA_937924195.1 of uncultured Lysobacterales bacterium. Classification (GTDB taxonomy): domain Bacteria; phylum Pseudomonadota; class Gammaproteobacteria; order Xanthomonadales; family Ahniellaceae; genus UDEA-SF1. Next base: position 1,333 of record CALDVP010000130.1, on the reverse strand, counting down.
TCGAGCACCAGATGGACTTCCTGCGCCGCGCGATGCGGCACATCGACGAAGGTTGAGCCACTGCTCCCGCCCGCCAGCGAACGCAGGCGCCGGCGGGTCCCGTGTAAGGCCGAGGCCGCCCGGCAGACCAATGCACATCTCCAGCAGCAGCCGACGGACCTGTTCCGCCGCGATGCCATGGCCAACGCCGTTTCGGAAGCCCTGGGCCGGACCCTCGCCCGCTACCTCACGCGGCCGACCTGCAGCGCGCCGGTGGCGACCACTCCGCCTGAGCGGCTCGCTTCGACGCTGCGGCCTGGCGACGTGCTGCTGGTCGAAGGCGACACTCGCATCAGCATCGCCATCAAGTACCTGACGCAGTCGACCTGGTCGCACGCCGCCCTGTACGTCGGCCCGCGCGCCGACCTGCCGCGGCGCAACGGCGAGATCGTGTCGCTGGTCGAGGCCGATCTCCATGAAGGCGTGCGCGCCGTGCCGCTCGCCGAATACGCCGATTTTCACACCCGCGTCTGCCGCCCGATCGGTCTTCCCGTCGAGGACTGCGAGCGCGTAGTCGGCTACGCGCTCGGCCGACTCGGTCACCGGTACGACCTGAAGAACGTGCTCGATCTGGCGCGTTACCTGATCCGGACGCCGCCGGTGCCGACACGCTGGCGGCGCCGGATGATCGCGTTGGGCAGTGGCGATCCCACCCGCGCCATCTGCTCGACGCTGATCGCGCAGGCCTTCCAGTCGATCCGCTATCCGATCCTGCCCGAGATCACGCGCGAGAAACTCGACGATCCGCGTTGCCAGGACTGCTACCGCGAACTGCTGAACGTGCGCCATCACAGCCTGTTCGCGCCGCGGGATTTCGACGTCTCCCCGTACTTCGCGGTGGTCAAGCCGGCGCTGACCGAGGACTTCGACTACCGGACTCTGGCCTGGGCCGAACCGGCGGCCGGCGAGCGTTCCGATCCCCGCCCGCGACCCCAGTCGGGCGAGTTCGATGAGGCTGTGGGGGATCGTCGCGAGAGGCCCGAGGTCGTGGCGGCCAGCGGACCTGTACAGCGGCGTCCGGCGGAGAGGGACAGGCGCGAGATCGGGACGCGCGGCAGCCTCACGCACGGCATCGATGCCCTCGAGACCGGCCGCGTGCCATCGGGCAAGAGCCTGCGTTGTCCGTAGTGCGATCCTTCGCCCGATCGAGACTGCCGCGGCTGCTGCGCGCGGCGGCGTCGCCACGCATCGCGCGTGCCTCGCTGACACCGGCCGACGTCGAGAAGGCGTGGTCTTACGCGATGGCCGGCGGCCGCGTCAGCCACGGCCGCGTGATCGTCGAGGGTTTCGTCGA
>CALDVP010000129.1 GCA_937924195.1 uncultured Lysobacterales bacterium | reverse complement strand
CAGCACCCGCTGCGTCGTGCCGACCTTGCGCTCGAGCCGCCGACGACTGATCGCCTCCTGCGTCGCCATGAAGCGCTCGCGCCGCGCCTCGCGGACGTCCTCCGGCACCGGATCGGGCAGCGCATTGGCCGCGGCACCCTCGACCGGCGAGTAGGCGAAGCAGCCGACGCGGTCGAGTTCGGCCTCCTCGAGGAATCCGAGCAGCGCCTCGAACTCGGCATCGGTCTCGCCCGGAAAGCCGACGATGAAGGTGCTGCGGATGGTGAGATCGGGACAGATCGCGCGCCAGGCGCGGATGCGGTCGAGGTTGCGCTCGCCGCTGGCCGGCCGCTTCATCCGCTTCAGGATCCGCGGGCTCGCGTGCTGGAACGGCACGTCGAGATAGGGCAGCACCTTGCCCTCGGCCATCAGCGGCACGACCTCGTCGACGTGGGGATACGGGTAGACGTAGTGCAGGCGCACCCACGCGCCGAGTTCGGCGAGTCCCTCGCAGAGGTCGCGGAAGCGTGTCCGCCACTCGCGCCCGCGCCAGCTGCGCGCCGCGTAGCGCGTGTCGACGCCGTAGGCGCTGGTGTCCTGCGAGATCACGAGGATCTCGCGCACGCCGCCGCGGACCAGCTTCTCGGCCTCGATCAGCACCTCGTCGATCGGCCGGCTGACGAGGTCGCCGCGCATCGAGGGGATGATGCAGAAGCTGCAGCGGTGGTTGCAGCCTTCGGAGATCTTGAGATACGCGTAGTGCTTCGGCGTGAGCTTCAAGCCCTGCGGCGGCACCAGGTCGAGGAAGGGATCGTGTTTCGGCGGAAGCTGAACGTGGACCGCGCGCATCACCGACTCGTAGTCCTGCGGCCCCGAGATCGACAGCACCTCGGGGAAGCGCTCGCGGATCAGCTCGGCGCGCGCGCCGAGGCAGCCGGTCACGACGACCTTGCCGTTCTCGGCCATCGCCTCGCCGATCGCGTCGAGCGACTCCTCGATCGCGGCGTCGATGAAGCCACAGGTGTTGACGACCACGAGGTCGGCGGCGTCGTAGCTCGGCACGATCTCGTAGCCCTCGACACGGAGCTGGGTCAGGATGCGCTCGGAGTCGACCAGCGCCTTCGGGCATCCGAGGCTGACGAATCCGACCTTGGGCTGGGCGAGCGACATGGCGACGGCGTCCGGGAAAGCGCGCGAGTGTAGCGGCGCGCACATCGGGCCCCGGCGTCGCGACTATGCTCCGCGCCATGTCCGCGGCGCCATCCGTCCCGACGCCACGCCCGATCCCGGGTCCCAACGACCGCGAGGGCTTCCTCGCCGCGCAGGCTCGGCACCGCGCCGCGGGGCGGCGTCGCGGGATTCTGGCCTCGCTACTCGCCGTGCTGCTGGCCTTCCTCGTCGCGATCCCGACTGCGCCGCTGGCCTACGTCGGGGCGGGCCTTCTCGCCGATCTCGTGAACCTCGTCGTGCCGATGCCGGATCTCCTCGGCCGTGGCCTGGCGCTGATCGCGCCATTCGTCACCGCGGACGACGTGGCGTGGCGTCCACTGCTCTCGACCCTGCTGCTCTCGAGCCTGCCGGGCTTCGCGGGCCTGGTGCTGTTGTGGATCGGACTTGCCCGCGTCACGCGCGCAACCACGCCGGCGGCGGTCGAGGCCACGCTCGGCCTCCGGCCGGCCAGAGCCGACGACGCCGAGGAGCGCCAGCTTGCGAACGTGGTCGAGGAGATCGCGATCGCGGCTCAGCTCCCGCCCCCCACGGTGCGGGTCGCCGACCGCCCAAGCGTGAACCTTGGCAGCTACGCCGGTGCCGAGGGTCCAGTCGTGTTCGTGACCCGGGGTCTCCTCGACCGCCTCGACCGCGCCGCGACACAAGCGCTCGTCGCCCACCTGATCGCCGGCATCGGCAACGGCGATCTCGCGCTCGGCGACCGGCTGCGCCGCGTACAGGAGCTCGCGGGCCTGCTGATGACGGTGGCGCAGGCCCCGGTCAGCGGCGCGGCGCGTGCGGTGCTGGCCGAGCTCTGGCGCGCGCTGCGCGGCGATCCGCTGGCCCGGGCGAATGCCGCGGGCGACCTCTTCGGTGGCGCAATCGCCCGCAACCTCTCGGAGAAGACGCAACGCCGCGCGCGCTGGCGGGACCTCGCGCCGCTGCCGCTGCTCGGGCCGATGGCGATCGGTCTCGTCGTGGTGCCGCTCGGCCAGCTGCTGCTGCTTGCCGCGCCGCTCGGCCTCGCGTGGCGCTCGCGCCGGCTACTGGCCGATGCGACCGCGGTCCAGCTGACCCGGGATCCGAGCGCCCTCGCCACCGCGCTCTCGAATGCGCACACCGCCGGGACCGAGATGCCGGAGGCCGGCAACCTGGTCGCGAACCTGTTCGTGCTCTCGCCGTGGCCGAAGGCGACCGTGCAGGTGCTGAGCCCGTGGCCGAAGATCGAGGCGCGCGTCGCCGCGCTGGTCCGTCAGGGCGCAAACCCGGACCTCGCGCCCGCGCCGGGCATGCACGGGTGCCTGGTCGCGTTGCTGTCGCTGCTGCTGGTGCCGGTGCTGGCGCCGGTCGTGCTGCTGCTCGCGCTCGGCACGCTGGTCGGGGGCCTCGCCGCGATCGCGATCACGACGCTGTTCCTGGGCCCGCCGGTCGCACTGCTCCACTGGCTGCTGCGAATGGTCGGGCATGGCTGATCCGGACGGCTTCGAGCTCGATCCGCGCCTCGCGGCCGACACGCGACTGGTCGGCGACCTGCCGCTGTCCCGGGTGCTGCTGATGGACGATTGGCGCTTCCCGTGGCTGGTGCTGGTGCCGCGACGCACCGGCCTCGTCGAACTGCACGACCTGCGGCGCGCCGAACGCATCGAGCTCTTCGAAGAGCTCGACCTCGCGGCGAATGCGCTCCTGCGAATCTTCCGGCCAGACAAACTCAACGTCGCCGCGCTCGGCAACGTCGTCGCGCAGCTGCACGTGCACGTGATCGCGCGCTTCCGCACCGACGCGGCGTGGCCGCGGCCGGTCTGGGGCGTCGGCGAGCGCGTTCACTACGCGCCGGCGGACGCGGCCGAACGGATCGCGCAACTGCGCGATCATCTCGGTCTCGCCTGAGCGCAACGCAACCCGATCCCGAGACGACCGATGCATTCCGATCCGACCCGCCGTTCCGCGCCCATCCCGCCCTGGTACGACGACCTCGACGGTTCGCTCGCCGAGGGCTGGGGCCTGCTCGTGCGCGGCGCCGCCGACCGGCGTTCGCCGATGCACACGGTCGCGGTCGCGACGGTCGACGCCGAGGGCCTGCCGAACGTGCGCACCGTGGTGCTGCGCGCGGCCGATCCAGCGCGCTGGCGGATCCGGTTCCATACCGACGCGCGCGCGCGCAAGCTGGAGGAGCTCGCGCGCCAACCCGCGGTCGCCGCGCTCGCCTACCATCCGGCCGCGAAGATCCAGCTGCGCCTGGTCGGCACCGCCCGCGTGCTGGCCGGCAGCGAGGCCGCCGCGATCTGGGCGCAGGTCACACCGCACGGTCGGCAGTGCTACCGCGTCGCGAAGGCGCCGGGCGAGCCGATCGCAAGCCCCGCCGAGGGTGCCTCGATGGACGCCGACGGCGCGGACCGTTTCTGCGCAGTCGAGGTCGAGGTGGCCTCGATCGAGTGGCTCTACCTGGCCGCCGCCGGCCACCGCCGCGCGCGGTTTCGGCGCGATCCGGACGGCCCCATCACCGGCGAATGGCTGGTGCCCTGAGCCGCAGTCCTCAGCCGGCGAGCGCGGCCTCGAGCAGGCGTCCGATCACCTCGACCAGCGGCGCGGCGCGGGTTTCGTCGAAGGCGAAGCTGGCCTCGTCGAGATAGGTCGCCTGGGCGATCTCGAGCTGCACGGCCTCGATGCCACGCGCGGGGTCGGCGTAGTGACGCGTGATATAGCCCCCCTTGAAACGGCCGTCGATGACGTGGGTGTAGCTGGACTGGCCATCGAGCACCGCCGACAGGCGCTCGCGCAGGGCCGTGCTGCATGAATGGCCGCCTGCGGTCCCAAGGTTGAGGTCCGGCAGGCGACCCTCGAATAGCATCGGCACCTGCGAGCGGATCGAGTGGCCCTCCCACAGCACGACACGGCCGTGAGCCTCGCGCAGTCGCGCGAGCTCGCCGGCCAGCGTCGCGTGGTAGGGACGCCAGTAGCGCTCGACTCTGCCTGCGACCTCTGCGCCATCCGGCTCGGAGCCTGCTCGATAGATCGGCTGGTCCGCAAAGGTCACGCGCGGCACGAGGCCGGTCACGCGCTGGCCGGGATAGAGCGGGGCGTCGTCCGGCGGCCGGTTGAGATCGACCACGTAGCGCGACCAGCGCGGCCGGATCAGCGAGGCGCCGAGCGCCCCAGCCAGACCGGCGTACAGCCGGCGCACGTGCCAGTCGGTGTCGGGGACCACGAGCGCGCCGGGCGTCATGCGCGCCGCGATCTCCGCCGGGATGTCGGTGCCGTCGTGCGGCAGACTGATCAGTAGCGGCACGCGGCCGCGGATGAGCGCGACGTCTTGCATCCGAACAGTCTAGCCCGGCGCGCCAACCGACCGGGACCGACGGAGGTCGAGCGGTTTTGCGGTAGCCGGAGGACCCGACGCCGGAAGCAAACCTTCAGCGCCCGCCCTTCGACATCGGACAGGTGTTGATGCCGACCAGCGTGTACGCCGGGCACCAGCCCAGCGTTGCCGTCGTGAGCGGCACGAGCCCGATCAGCGCGAACCAGCGCGCGTCGCCGTCGAGAAAGAACCACAGGCTCAGGATCGCAAGACCCGCGACCACGCGGATCGCGCGGTCGATGCTGCCGACGTTCGTCTTCATGGATTCAAGCCTCCTCGATGGCGCGCGACTCCGGCGGGAAGTCATCGCGGCGGCCGCCGCCGCGCGCCGGGACGCTAGCTTGCGCTCGCCGCCGTAGGCCCGACGTGACCTCGATCAGGTTCGACGGCATCGACTCCGAGCGCGGCGAACCGCACGGTCAATAGGCGCGGTCCTCCGCGCCGGCCAGAGTCACGCTGCCGTCCGAGACGGCCTCGAGGCGACCCTCGCGGTGCCATTCGAGACGCCATGTCGCCCGGGTCGCGGTCGAATCGACGGCTACTTCGAGGCGCGCGCGAGTCGCGCCATCGGCCGCGGCCTCGATCACCGCCTCGGCCCGCCGGCCAGCCGCCACGACCACCCTCGGCGCCGCAACCAGCTGGTCCGAGGACAGATCGCGGATGCTCGTCGTCACGACGAATTCATCGGGTTCGCCGGCCGGTTCGATCGTGACCGACAGCGCGGCTGCGGCGTGCACTGCCCCGATCCCGCACGCGGCCCACACCAGAGCGCCGGCGATGACCAGCCGTCTCATCCGGTTCGCCATGGCGGCCTCCGCGAAATCGTCCCCCGCGGATCGTGGCATCGGCTACCCGCCGCGTCCAGCCGACCCTTGGCGGCGACCGTGATCGTTGCCACGATCGTCGCGCTCTGCTATCCCGCTTCCCGGGACTCACCGCGACGCAAGCCGACGATGGAACGTGACGATCTCGCCTTGTGGCGGAGCGCCGACGCGGCCTTCGAGACTCTGCTCGACCTCGATCCGAGCGATCGATCGGCGGCGCTCGATGCGATGCACCTCGCGCCGGAGGTGCGGTCGCGCGTCGAGCGGCTGCTCGCGGCGGACCACGCGGCCGCCGGCGTGCTCGATCGCCCCTTGGCGCGCCCAGGCGCGGCCGTGGCCGGACGGCGCCTCGGTCCGTGGATCCTCGAGCGCGAACTCGGCCGCGGCGGAATGGCCGTGGTCTGGCGCGCGCACCACGCGTCAGACCCGGAACGACTCGCTGCCGTCAAGGTGCTCACGGTTGGCGAGCTGGCCGACGCCGGCCTCGAACGCTTTCGGCGTGAGCAACGCGTGCTGGCGCGGCTGGACCACCCGCACATCACGACCCTGATCGATTCCGGCATCGAGCCAGACGGCACGCCGTGGCTCGCGATGCGCCTGGTCGAGGGCCAACGCATCGACGAGTGGTGTCGCGATCGACGTCTCGATGCGCGGGCACGCGTCCGACTGTTGCTCGAGATCGCGGGTGCCGTGGCCTTCGCACACCGCAACCTCGTCGTGCACCGCGACCTCAAGCCCTCGAACGTGCTGGTCGACGTCGACGGTCACGTCCGGCTGCTCGACTTCGGAATCGCCCGGCTGGTCGACGACACCCGCACCGAAGCGACTGCGACGCTTCATCGCGCGCTGTCGCCGCCCTATGCCTCGCCGCAGCAGTACGCGGGGCTGCCCGCGTCGACCGCCGACGACGTCTTCGGCCTCGGCGCCCTGCTCTACGTGTTGCTCGCCGGCGTGCCGCCGCGGCGAGATCGAGAGTCAGGGGTCACCGACACACCACCGTCCCGGGTGCCTCGCCCCACGTCGCTGCGCGCGGCGCTGCCAGAGACGCGTGAGCTCCGTGGCGACCTCGACGCGATCACGATGCACGCCCTTGCCGAGCAACCGTCGGCGCGCTACCCGTCGGTCGAGGCCCTGGCCGACGATCTCGAGCGCTGGCTCGCCGGACGCCCCGTGCGGGCGCGCGGCGTCGGGTGGTTCTATCGCAGCCGGCGCTTCCTGGCCCGGCACTGGGCGATCGCGAGCCTTTCCACGATCGCGATCGCCTCGCTCGTCATCGGCACCGGTATTGCGATCGACCGCGCGCGCGTCGCCGAAGCCGAGCGTGCACGCGCGGAAGCGGTGCAGGAGTTCCTGCTCGGGATCTTCGCCGCCAACCAGCCGGACGCGAGCGGTAACTACGTGCTGAGTCGACGCGAGATCGCGGCCGAGGCCGCGCGCCGGCTGGTCGCGGCCGACGCGGCCGGGGAGAGGGTCGATCCGGCGCTCTCGCTCGGCCTCTCGCGCGTGCTGCACCTCGTCGGGCTGCGCGACGAGGCCCGGGTCCGCGCCGAGGCGGCGCGCGCGGCCCTAGGCCCCGCGCGGCCCGAGGTTCCGCTGTCGATCGACGCGGCGGTGCGGCTCGCCGACCTCGCGGCCGAGGCGCGCGACCACTCTGGCGCCGAACGACTGCTCCGCGAGGCGCTGTCCGCGAGCATGAGCCGGTCGGTCGCCGCACGCCTCACGATCGAGCAGAAGCTCGCAACGTCGGTGTATTACCAGCAGCGCATCGACGAGGCACTTGCGCTCTCCGATGCGCTCGTGGCGGCCATCGAGGCCGAGCCTTCGGTTGCGGTCGAGCAGCGCGTGGACGCACTACTGAGCCACGCCGTTATCCTGCGCGCGGCCGGTCGCCTCGAGTCCGCCCTCGCCGCGGCCAGACAGGCCCACGCGATCACTCTGGCGGCGCACGGACCCACCAGTCCACGGCTCGTCCGCGTCCTCGATCTCAAGGGCACACTCGAACGCCGCGCTGGTCGCGCGCTCGACGCGATCCGCAGCCAGCGCGAGGCCATCGAGCTCGCGCGGCGCGAGGCCGGTTCGATTGCCGCGGGAAGGCTATCGAACCTCGCCCGTTCGTTGCTGCTCCTTGGCCATGCTCAGGAAGCGCTGGCGATTGCGCGGCAGGGCGTGGAGTTGCGGCGGGAGGAGGTCGAGACCGGGAGCGACGCCGACTTCGAAGCCCGGGAGGTGCTGGCGCTGGCCGAGGCCGCGCTCGGTGATGCTTCGTCCGCGCTCACTCTCTATCGCGAGTGGCTCGCAACTCGAACCGAGGATCCGACGTCGATCTCGATGGCCCGCCGTCGATTGAGCCAGGCCAAACTCCTGGCCGCCGCCGGGCACATGAACGCTGCCATCGCCGAACTGAATCGCGTCGTGACCTTGCGCGGTGAGTCTTTCCCCGCTCGGGTGCAGCGAGCCTGCGCCCACGCAAGGCTGGCTTGCATCGCGCTCGACGCCGACGACCGAGCGGCGGCCCGCGACGCCTTCGCGCGCGCCCGTGCCGAGTCTGATCCCGGCCTGCTCGAGCTTGATGACCGCATCCAATGGGCCGCTTGTGAGGCGCGAATGATCGAGCTCGACGGGCAACGACAGAACGCGATGGAGATGCTGCAAGCCTTGGATCTCGAACTTGCCGAAAAGCTCGGCGACGACAGCCCACGGCGCGCAAGTCTGCGGATCGTGCTGGCTGCCATGCTGGCGCACGCCGGGCGCAACGGCGAGGCGACCTCGATGCGAACCCAGGCGCTCGAGGTGCTGGATCGTCATGGGATCCCCGTCGAACCCATGGCGCTACCCAGGAAGCGCTCCATCGAGGGTATGGCCCCCACGCCGCGCCGCGCCTAAGATTCGGCTCGTCGCACCCGATAAGCGACTCATGCGGGTCTGCGAGGCAACGTTCCGGAAGGGTGGCCGAGCGGTTTAAGGCACCGGTCTTGAAAACCGGCGATGGGCAACCATCCGTGGGTTCGAATCCCACCCCTTCCGCCAAACCAGCACGACTTGCGAGGCGACACGCCGGGCGCAAGGGAACCCACGCGGATTCCATGCGCGCGCTACGCCGACGCGAGCGCACGGGAAGCCGCCTTGGGAGTGACGCGTCCACAGTCGTGGCGTCCCCGGAAGAATCGCGACCGGAACACCCGGTCGCGACTTTGGCGGTGGCCGACGCCGAGCCAGCGCCACCGATTGCGTCTTACTGCCGCAGGTCGAAGCGGTCGAGCTCCATGACCCATGTCCACGCCGCGACGAAGTCGGCGACGAACTTGCCGCCGTTGTCGTCCTGCGCGTAGACCTCGGCCTGCGCGCGGAGCTCCGAGTTCGAGCCGAACACGAGATCGGCGCGGGTGCCGGTCCAGCGCACCTTGCCGCTCTTGCGGTCGACGCCCTCGTAGACACCCTCGGTCGACGACTTGCGCCAATCCGTGCCCATGTCGAGCAGGTTGACGAAGAAGTCGTTGGTCAGGGCGCCGACGCGGTCGGTCAGCAGGCCGTGCGTCGAGCCGTTGACGTTGGCGCCGAGCGCGCGCATGCCGCCCACGAGAACCGTCATCTCCGGCGCGGTGAGGGCGAGCTGCTGGGCGCGGTCGAGCAGCAGTTCCTCGGCCGGCGCGTCGATGCCGGCGCGGACGTAGTTGCGGAAGCCGTCGGCCAGCGGTTCCAGCACCTTGAAGGACTCGACGTCCGTCATCTCGGCGGTGGCGTCGGTGCGTCCCGGGTGGAACGGCACGGTCACCTCATGGCCGGCCGCCTTCGCCGCGGCCTCGACCGCCGCGTTGCCGGCGAGCACGATCAGGTCGGCCAGCGAGATCTTCCTGCCGCCGCTCGCGGAGGCGTTGAACTCCTCCTGGATGGCCTCGAGTGTCGCGAGCACCTTGGCGAGGACCTGCGGCTGGTTGACCGCCCAGTCCTTCTGCGGAGCGAGGCGGATGCGCGCACCGTTGGCGCCGCCGCGCTTGTCCGAGTTGCGGTAGCTCGCCGCCGAACCCCAGGCCGTGGTGACGAGGTCCCGGATCGACAGGCCCGAGGCCAGCACCTTGGCCTTGAGCGCCGCGACGTCGGCCGCGTCGACCAGCGGATGATCGACCTTCGGCACCGGGTCCTGCCAGATCAGGTCTTCGGCCGGGACCTCGGGGCCGAGGTAGCGCGACTTCGGACCCATGTCGCGGTGGGTCAGCTTGAACCACGCGCGGGCGAAGGCGTCGGCGAACTCCTGCGGGTTCTGGTGGAAGCGGCGCGAGATCTTCTCGTAGATCGGATCGAAGCGCAGCGACAGGTCGGCCGTCGTCATCATCGGTGGGTGCTTCTTCGACGGATCGTGCGCATCCGGGATCATGTGCTCCGGCTTCACGTTCTTCGCGACCCACTGGTGGGCGCCGGCGGGGCTCTTGGTCAGCTCCCACTCGTAGCCGAACAGCATGTCGAAGTAGCCGTTGTCCCAGGTCGTCGGGTTTGGCTTCCACGCACCCTCGATGCCGCTGGTCGTGGTGTGCACGCCCTTGCCGGTCCCGAAGGCGTTCTTCCAGCCGAGACCCATCTCCTCGATCGGCGCGCCTTCCGGCTCGCGACCGACCAGCGCAGGATCACCGGCGCCGTGGGCCTTGCCGAAAGTGTGGCCACCGGCGACCAGCGCGACGGTCTCCTCGTCGTTCATCGCCATGCGCGCGAAGGTCTCGCGCACGTCTCGGCCCGATGCGACCGGGTCCGGATTGCCGTTCGGGCCTTCCGGGTTGACGTAGATGAGACCCATCTGGACCGCACCGAGCGGGTTCTCGAGCTGGCGATCGCCGCTGTAGCGCTCATCGCCGAGCCAGGTGCTCTCCTGGCCCCAGTAGACGTGGTCCTGCGGCTCCCAGGTGTCGGCGCGACCGCCACCGAAGCCGAAGGTCTTGAACCCCATCGACTCCATCGCAACGTTCCCCGCCAGTACGAACAGATCGGCCCACGAAATCTTGTTGCCGTACTTCTTCTTGATCGGCCACAGCAGGCGCCGAGCCTTGTCGAGGTTGCCGTTGTCCGGCCAGCTGTTGACCGGCGCGAAGCGCTGGTCGCCGGTGCCGGCGCCACCGCGGCCGTCCGCGATGCGGTAGGTGCCCGCGGCGTGCCAGGTCATGCGCACGAACAGGCCGCCGTAGTGGCCCCAGTCGGCCGGCCACCAGTCCTGCGAGTCGGTCATCAGCTGCTCGAGGTCCTTCTTGAGCGCGGCGTAGTCGAGCTTGTTGAATTCCCTCGCGTAGTCGAAGTCCCGACCCAGCGGGTTGGAACGTTCGGAATGCTGGTGCAGCATCGCGACGTTGAGGCGATTCGGCCACCAGTCGCGGTTCGACTGGGCGCTGGCGACCGTCCGCGATCCGGCGATCGAGGCGAACGGACACTTGGACTTGGCTTCGTAGTTCACGGGGGGCTCCTCCTGGGGGTGATGGGTTTTCACCCTAGCCCCCTCCGGCCTATCGATCAAATACTTTCCATTGATCGAATCGATAGATAACGCCGCATGGCCAAGCTCGGGCGGTGCCGGTACCGCCATCCAGGGGCGTCTGGGCGCCCCGTCAGGCGCCTCGTGCCGCCCGCTGCCGCAGCACCTCGAACAGCGCGATGCCGGTGGCGACCGAGACGTTCAGCGACTCGACATCGCCGGCCATCGGGATCGCCGCGAGGTGGTCGCAGGTGTCGCGGGTCAGGCGGCGCAGACCGTCGGACTCGCCGCCGACCACCAGCGCCACCGGACCGGTCAGGTCGATCGCATAGAGCGACTGGCCCGCCTCGCCAGCGAGGCCGGTGACCCAGACACCGTTGGTCTTCAGCATCTCCAGCGTGCGCGCGAGGTTGGTCGCGCGCACCAGCGGCACGCGGTCGGCCGCGCCGGCCGAGGCCGCGCGCACCACCGGCGTGATGCCGACCGCGCGGTCCTTGGGGACGATCACCGCGGTGACCCCGGCCGCGCGCGCCGAACGCAGGCAGGCGCCGAGGTTGTGCGGATCCTGCACGCCGTCGAGCACGAGGAACAGCGCGCCCCGCCCGGCCTCGGCGACCAGCCGCTCGAGATCGGCTTCGGTGAGCGCCTCGCCGCGCCGGTAGCGCGCGATCACGCCCTGATGGCGCATGCCGCCGGTCGCCTTGTCGAGGAACTCGCGCGGTCGCGCGTGGACCTCGACCCCGCGCTCGCG
>CALDVP010000128.1 GCA_937924195.1 uncultured Lysobacterales bacterium | reverse complement strand
TTCTAAGCCGGCGGTTGCAGGTTCGAGTCCTGTCGGGCGCGCCACACGCTGCTAGGTTCAAACCGTGGTGGGCGTAGCTCAGTTGGTTAGAGTACCGGATTGTGATTCCGGATGTCGGGGGTTCGAGTCCCCTCGCCCACCCCAAAAATCGAGTCGAGACGCGGGCCGTTAGCTCAATTGGTAGAGCATCGGACTCTTAATCCGCTGGTTGTAGGTTCGAGTCCTACACGGCCCACCATCTCGACGCTGGTCCCGGTCCCTCGGCCCGGCGACACTGCCCGAGGAGCTCCCGACGCGAAAGTGGCGGAACTGGTAGACGCACTGGATTTAGGTTCCAGCGGGGCAACCCGTGAGAGTTCGAGTCTCTCCTTTCGCACCAGGGACCTCCGCCGTGTCGCTCGCCCCGATTACGGCTATCGCGCGCACCGCGGCCTCATACTTCTCAAGCTTTCCGAAACGGGCGCGGCTCGTTCCGCGTCCCTATCCGCCTAGGACGATTGATCGATGCAGATCCAACTCGAGAACACGGGCGCCCTCGAGCGCCGGATGACGGTCCGCTTGCCGTCCGACCAGATCGAGAGTCGCGTGCGCGCGCGCATGCAGGAGCTCGCCCGCACGGTTCGACTCAAGGGCTTCCGCCCAGGCAAGGTGCCGGCGAAGGTGCTGGAGCAGCGCTTCGGAGGTGAAGTGCGCCGAGAGGCGTTGACCGACGTGATCGGCACGAGCTTCCGCGAGGCCGTAAAGCAACAAAATCTCCGGCCGGCGATGCCGCCCTCGATCGCTCTGCCGTCCGAGGGCGGCCCCGAGCTCGAGTACACCGCGACTTTCGAGGTGATGCCGGATATCGGAGCGATCGACGTCTCGAACCTCGAGGTCGTCCGCGTCGAGGCCGAAGTCGCCGAAGGCGACATCGACCGCATGGTCGAGACTCTGCGCGAGCAGCGCCGCCAATGGAATCGGGTCGATCGCGGCGCAGAGCCGGGTGACATGGTGCTGTTCGAGTTCGCGGCCGAAGGCGACGGTTTCCGCTGGCCCGATGCCGGCGTGGAGCGCGCCGGCACGATCCTCGGCACCGGTGCGCTTTTCCCCGAGTTCGAGGCGATGCTCGCCGGCGCAAAGGCCGACGAAGAACGCACGGGCGAACTCGCATTCCCGTCCGGCTTCCGTGAGGCTGCGCTTGCCGGGCGCACGGCCAAGGTCACGGTCCGCGTGATGCGCGTGCAGACCTCCGCGCTCCCGGCCCTCGACGATGCCTTCTTCGCCAGCTTCGGTGTTCGCGGGGGCGGGCTGGAGCGCTTCCGCGCCGACGTCCGCGCCAACCTCGAGCGCGAACTCGGCAACGCGTTGCGGGCGCGCCGCAAGGCCAGCGTGATCGAGAAACTGCTGTCGACTTATTCGGGATTCGACTTGCCGCAGAGCATGGTCACGGCCGAGCGTCAGGCGCTCGAGGCACAGGCGCGCCAGCGTGCCGAGCAGGGTGGCGAGCCGGCCCCGACCGACACGGCGTCGTTCGCTCGCGAGGCCGAGACCCGGGTCCGCGCCTTCCTGCTGATCGACGAGATCGCGCGCCAGCAGGGCATCGTCCCGGACGCCGACCGCGTGCGTGCGGAGCTGCTCAGCATCGCGTCGACCTACGAGGAGCCGGAGAAAGTCATCGAGCTTTACGCCCGCGACCAGCAGCTGATGTCGAGTCTGCGCAACCGCGTTCTCGAGGACCAGATCGTCGACTGGGTGTTCGACCACGCGCGCGTGGTCGAACAGCCGGCCTCGTTCGCCGAGGTGATGCAGCCGGGAGCCTGAGGTCTGTGGAGGTGCTGGCGGCCCGGAAGCCGCCGTCGCGCCTCGCAGACGCGCAGCACACAGGCGCTGCGTTACAGTCTTGAAGGCTCCGCGGCCGGTTACGGTCGCGGAGGTAGCCAACGGGGGCGCGCCGCGGCAGGTTCGGGCCCGCCGCTTCGCCCTTCCATCTGGAGCCCAGGATGATCCAGAACCTGAACCTTGTCCCGATGGTCGTCGAGCAGACGTCTCGCGGGGAACGCGCTTACGACATCTACTCGCGCCTGCTCAAGGAGCGCGTCGTCTTCCTCGTCGGCCCGATCGACGACTACATGGCGAACGTGATCGTCGCGCAGTTGCTGTTCCTCGAATCCGAGAACCCCGACAAGGACGTCCACGTTTACATCAACAGCCCGGGCGGGTCGGTCACCGCGGGGCTCGCGATCTACGACACCATGCAGTTCCTGAAGCCGGCGGTCAGCACGATGTGTATCGGCCAGGCGGCCAGCATGGGCGCCTTCCTGCTCGCGGCGGGCGAGCCGGGCAAGCGCTATGCGCTGCCGAACGCGCGGATCATGATCCATCAGCCCTCGGGTGGTGCCCGGGGCCAGGCCACCGACATCGAGATCCAGGCGCGCGAGATCCTCTACCTGCGCGAGCGGCTCAACGCCGCGCTGGCCAGGCACACCGGGCAGCCGATCGAGAGAATCGCCCGCGACGTCGAGCGCGACTTCTTCATGAGCGCTGCTGAAGCCCGCGACTATGGCCTCGTCGACCAAGTGCTGGAAAAGCGCGCCGACGCCACCGTCAAGGCCGGCTGAACGCCTCTAGCGACGGGTCCTCCGACGGCGAGTCCAGTCGCGGCGGGGCGCGGGAGGCGTGTTATTCTGACCGCGAGGTGGCCGGCGTCGTTTGCGCCGGGCCGTGAAGGCAGGTGAGGCGATGACGGAAGATCGGCAGGCTCGCGACGCAGGCAAGGTGCTCTACTGCTCGTTCTGCGGCAAGAGCCAGCATGAGGTACGCAAGCTGATTGCCGGTCCCTCGGTCTTCATCTGCGACGAGTGCGTCGAACTTTGCAATGACATCATCCGTGAGGAACTCGAGGAGAAATCCGCAGCCGGCCGCAGCCAGCTGCCGAAGCCGCGCGAGATCCTGGAGGTCCTCGACCAGTATGTGATCGGCCAGGCCCGGGCCAAGAAGACGCTCGCGGTCGCGGTCTACAACCACTACAAGCGCCTCGAGTCGCGCCAGCGCAAGGACGAGATCGAGCTCTCCAAGAGCAACATCCTGCTGATCGGGCCGACCGGCTCCGGCAAGACGCTGTTGGCCGAGACGCTCGCTCGGCTGCTCAACGTCCCGTTCACCATCGCCGATGCGACCACGCTGACCGAGGCGGGCTACGTTGGCGAGGACGTCGAGAACATCATCCAGAAACTGCTGCAAAAGTGTGATTACGACGTCGAGAAGGCGCAGACCGGCATCGTCTACATCGACGAGATCGACAAGATTTCGCGCAAGAGCGAGAACCCGTCGATCACCCGCGACGTGAGCGGAGAGGGTGTGCAGCAGGCGCTGCTCAAGTTGATCGAGGGCACGGTCGCCTCGGTGCCGCCGCAGGGCGGTCGCAAGCATCCGCAGCAGGAATTTCTGCAAGTCGACACGCGCAACATCCTGTTCATCTGCGGCGGGGCTTTCGCGGGCCTCGAGAAGATCATCCAGGCGCGTTCCGAGTCGACCGGCATCGGCTTCTCGGCGGAGATCCGGGCCAAGGACCGCAAAGTGAATGCGAGCCGCATTCTGACGGGTGTCGAGCCGGAAGATCTGATCAAATTCGGCCTGATTCCCGAGTTCGTCGGACGCCTGCCGGTGGTCGCGACGCTCGAGGAGCTGGACGAGGCGGCGCTCGTCCGCATCCTGAGCGAGCCCAAGAACGCCATCGTCAAGCAATTCCGCCGCCTCTTCGAGATGGAGGGTGTCGAGCTCGAGTTTCGGCCGGACGCTCTCGGCGCAATCGCGCGCAAGGCCCTGCAGCGCCGCACTGGCGCTCGCGGCCTGAGGACCATCGTCGAGAGCGTGCTGCTCGACACGATGTACGAGCTGCCATCGCTCGAGCACGTGAGCAAGGTCGTCCTCGACGAGGCCGTGATCAATGGGACGGCTGATCCATACTTGATCTATAGCGGCTCGGCGATTCCGCAGCCGCGTGCCGCCTCCGAGTAGCCGCATCGCGCCCGATGGCCTCGGGCGCCGGGATCCGCACTCGCCCGGGACAGCGTCCGCCGCGACGTTGCGGCTCCCGTTGCATTCACGGCAATCGATCCCCACTACGGCATCATCGGACCAGCAATCGGTCCACTCGCCTCAGCTGGAGCAGATTCCATGGCCGATCCGGCCCGCAATACCCAGATCACTGAACTCCCGGTACTGCCCTTGCGAGACGTCGTCGTCTACCCGACGATGGTCGTGCCGCTATTCGTCGGCCGCGAGAAGTCCATGCGCGCACTCGACCTCGCGATGCAGGGCGACAAACAGATCCTGCTCGTCGCGCAACGCAGCCCCGATATCGACGATCCGGCGGGGGACGACCTGCACCCGGTCGGCACGATCGCCCAGGTACTGCAGCTGCTACGACTGCCCGATGGCACCGTCAAGGTCTTGGTCGAAGGCCAACGTCGGGCAAAAGTTGGCACCGTCGCCGAGCGGGATGATGTGCTTGTTGCCAAGGCCGAGGTCGTCCCCGAGCCCCGGGACGCGCCGACGAGGGAAGTCGAGGCCGCGGCGAAGTCGCTGCTCGCCGTGTTTGAACAATACGCCAAGGTGAATCGCAAGGTTCCGCCGGAGCTGCTGGTGACGCTCGCCGGCATCGACGATCCCTCGAGATTGGCCGACACGGTCGCCTCCCACCTTGGCATCCGGCTGGCCGACAAGCAGCGCGTGCTTGAGACCGTACCGATCGGCGAGCGGCTCGAGCTGTTGATCGGTTTCGTGGACGGCGAGATCGACGTCCAGCAGCTCGAGAAGCGCATCCGCGGCCGCGTGAAGTCGCAGATGGAGAAGAGCCAGCGCGAGTACTACCTCAACGAGCAGATGAAGGCCATCCAGAAGGAGCTCGGCGAACTCGACGAGGCGCCTAACGAGATGGAGGAGCTCGAGCGCAAGATCGACAAGGCCGGTATGCCCAAGGCGGTGGAGGCCAAGGCACGCGCGGAGCTCAACAAGCTGAAGCAGATGTCGCCGATGTCTGCGGAGGCGACGGTCGTCCGCAACTACATCGACTGGCTGGTGCAGGTGCCGTGGCAGGCACGCACCGAGATCCGCCAGGACCTGGGAGAGGCCGAGCAGGTGCTCGACACCGATCACTACGGTCTCGAGGAGGTCAAGCAGCGCATTCTCGAGTACCTCGCGGTGCAGCAGCGCGTGCAGCAACTCAAGGGACCGATCCTCTGCCTCGTCGGGCCGCCAGGCGTCGGCAAGACCTCGCTCGGCCAGTCGATCGCAAAGGCGACCGGTCGTAAGTTCATCCGCATGGCGCTGGGTGGCGTCCGCGACGAGGCCGAGATCCGCGGGCACCGTCGCACCTACATCGGCTCGATGCCGGGACGGATCATCCAGAACCTGGTCAAGGCCGGTTCGCGCAACGCGCTGGTGATGCTCGACGAGATCGACAAGATGTCGATGGACTTTCGAGGAGACCCGTCGGCGGCACTGCTCGAGGTGCTCGACCCCGAGCAGAATCACACCTTCAACGACCACTACCTCGAGGTCGACTTCGACCTGTCGGAGGTCATGTTCGTCGCGACCGCAAACTCGCTGAGCATCCCCGGACCGCTGCTCGACCGCATGGAGGTCATCCGCATCCCCGGCTACACCGAGGACGAGAAGATCAATATCGGCGAGCGCTACCTGTTGCCGAAGCAGATGCGGAACAACGGACTGCGTGAAGGCGAGCTGACAGTTTCCGATGAGGCCCTGCGCGATATCGTGCGTTACTACACGCGCGAGTCGGGGGTGCGCGCCTTCGAACGCGAGATCGCCAAGATCTGCCGCAAGGTGGTCAAGGAGAACACGCTGGCCGAGTCGAAGGCCGCCACGGCCGCGACCGCTGCCGCGGCCGAGAGTGCGGCCGGCAAGCCGCGCGTCCGCAAGCGCCGCAAGGCGGAGCCGACTGTGCGTCCGGTGCACGTCGATCGCGAAGCGCTTCCGCGGTATCTCGGCGTCCGAAAGTACAACTTCGGTCTTGCCGAGGACCAGAACGAGGTCGGCGTCGTCACTGGCCTCGCGTGGACCCAGGTGGGCGGCGATCTGCTCAGCATCGAGGCCACGGTGATCCCTGGGAAGGGCAAGTTGATCCACACCGGCCAGCTCGGTGACGTGATGCAGGAGTCGATCCAGGCGGCGCTGTCGGTGGTGCGCTCGCGGGCGGTCGCGCTCGGCATCGATCCGGAGTTCCACCAGAAGTGGGACATCCACATCCACGTGCCCGAAGGCGCGACGCCGAAGGATGGGCCGAGCGCCGGCATCGCGATGGTGACCGCGCTGGTCTCGGTGCTGAGCCGGGTGCCGGTGCGCGCCGATGTCGCGATGACCGGCGAGATCACACTGCGTGGCCGCGTGCTGCCGATCGGCGGACTCAAGGAGAAGCTACTCGCGGCGCATCGTGGCGGGATCAAGCTCGTGCTGATCCCGGACGAAAACCGCAAGGATCTCGCCGAGATCCCGAAGAACGTCACCGAGTCGCTCGACATCCGCCCGGTGAAGTGGATCGATGAGGTGCTGCACCTGGCGCTCGCCGGCGAGGCGGCTGCGGTGCAATCGGTCGAGCCGGCGGCTGCGCCGGTGGTCGCACCGGCTGCGACCGAGGAGCCCGCGCAGGATGGCGGGTCGGCGGGTCGCGCACACTAAATGCCGGCGGCCGTGTTGCGCCGGGGGCTCGGCAAGCGAGCGCCGGCGCGGTCCGCAGGCATTTTCGTGTTGCGCGTCTGAGGGGCCGCTGGTATAAAAGCCGGACGCTGGACTTGCCTCGCAGTCCTAGTCACCGCGCGGGTGGGGTCGTCCGTTCCCCCAGATGGACTGGGCCTGTAGCGGAAGCGAACTTCCAAATCCCTATTACACAAATTCCAGACGGGAGCGACACTCAATGAACAAGGGCGACATCATCGACGCTATTGCGAACGGCGCGGGCTTGACAAAGGCCGATGCCGGTCGCGCGCTCGAGGCGCTGATCACGGCGATCGAGAAGGCCCTCAAGAAGGGGGATACCGTGTCGATCATCGGCTTTGGGACCTTCTCGGTCCGCAAGCGCGCTGCGCGCAAGGGCCGAAATCCGCGCACGGGCGCCGAGATCAAGATCAAGGCCTCGAAGACCCCGGCGTTCAAGGCCGGTAAAGCTCTCAAGGACGCGATCAACTAAGATCATCGGTCCTTGGGGTGCTTAGCTCAGCGGTAGAGCGTCGCCCTTACAAGGCGAGGGTCGGGGGTTCGAAACCCTCAGCACCCACCAGTCGAAGGAGTGGTAGTTCAGTCGGTTAGAATATCGGCCTGTCACGCCGAGGGTCGCGGGTTCGAGTCCCGTCCACTCCGCCAACACACTAAGGCGCCGGCACCGGCGCCTTAGTTCTTTTTGGAGTGCCGAGAGGCACCAGTCATACGGGTCTCCTCCATGCTGCAAGCGCTGCGCAACAACCTGAAGGGCTGGGTCGCGATCGTCGCCGTCGCGATCATCGCGATCCCCGTCCTTTTCTTCGGCATCCAGGACTACTTCTCCACGCGCGTGCCGACCTACGTCGCCAAGGTCGGCGACGTCGAGATCCAGCCCGAGGACTTCCGCGAACGCTGGTTCGAGTACACGCGCGAGATGCGCCGCATCTTCGGCGACAACTACGACGCCAGCCTGATCGAGACGCCGGTGGCCCGCCGCCAGATGCTCGAGCGCATGATCGACGAGCAGGTGCTGTTCCAGTACGGGTCGCGCGCCGGCGTGTCGGTGAGCGATGCGCTGCTTCGCGAGGAGATCGCCAAGATTCCCGCCTTCCAGAACAACGGCGTGTTCGATCCGACCCAGTACCAGCTGCGGCTCGCGGCGAACAACTTGAGCCCCGCGGCCTTCGAAGTGCGTTTCCGCCGGGAACTGACGAGCTCGTTCCTGCCGCGTAAGGTTTCGGAGAGCAGCTTCGTGCCGCAGGCAGCGGTCGACCGTTTCCTGGCGCTCGACGGCCAGTTGCGCGACTTCCGCTTCGTCCGCATCCCGCCGGTCCCGCCCTCGGCCGAGGCGCCGTCGGAAGAGGCCATCGCGGAATGGTTCGCCACCCATGGCGAACGCTTCCGCTCCGAGGAGCAGGTCGAGCTCGAGTACATCGAGCTCGATGCGGCGCGCGTAGAGCCCGCAGCCGATCCGGATGACACGACGCTCAAGGCTCGCTACGAGGCACAGAAGGACCGCTATGTGACCGAGGAACGGCGCCTCGTGTCACACATCCTGGTGCAGGTCGCGCCGGACGCTGCGGCCGACGCGGTGAAGGCGGCGCAGGAAAAGGCTGCCTCGCTGGCGGCCGAGGCTCGCGCTGGCGCGGACTTCGCGGAATTGGCCCGTGCCAATACCGATGATCTCGGCTCGCGTGCCGAAGGTGGCGACCTCGGCTGGATCGAGCGCGGCCAGATGGCGCCGGCCTTCGAGACCGCCCTGTTCGCGATGGAGGCGGGGACGATCTCGGATCCGGTCAAGACCGAAGAGGGTTTCCATGTGATCCAGTTGCGCGACATCCGCCCCGGGTCGGCGCGCAGCTTCGAGGAAGTGCGGGAGGAATTGCTTGCCGAGGCGCGCGCGACCGCGCGCGAGACGGCCTACAACGACCTCGTCGGCCGGATCGTCGACCAGGTCCTCAACGACCCGTCGGACCTCGAGGCCGCCGCAGCCATCGGTGGGCTCACGGTTCGCCGGACCGGACCCTTCGGCCGCGTCGGCGCGAGCGGGATCGGGGCGATCCCGGCGGTCCAGCGCGTGGCGTTCAACGAACTCGCGATCTCGAACCGCGCGATCAGCGATCCGATCGAGATCGGGCAGAACCACGTCGTGTTCGTGCGGGTCGTCGACCACCGGCCGAGCGCGCAGCGGCCGCTCGAGGAGGTGCGTGGTGAGGTCGTGGCCGCCCTGCTGGCCGACGAGGCACGCAAGGCCACGATCGAGCGCGCGCGGGAACTCGGACGACGGTTCGTTGGTGGCGAGGCGCTCGACGCCATCGCGGCCGAGCTGTCGGTTCCGGTCGAGTCGGCGAACGGTGCCGGTCGGCGCTCGCTCGAGGTCGATCGTGCGGTCCTCGATGAGGCCTTCGAGGTCGCCCGCCCAGCGGAAGGCAGAGCCAGTCGCGTTCGGGCCGAGCTGCCGGACGGCGGCCAGGTGCTGATCGAGGTCCTGCGCGTTGTGGATGGCGATCCTGCAACGGTCGACGAAGCCGCGCGTAACGCGGCGCGGCAGCAGCTCACGGCCGCCGTCGGCGTGGAGGAGACACGCGCCTTCATAGCGGCGCTGCGCGCTGCAACGACGGTCGAAGTGGTCGAGGAACGGCTGCGCTGACGGGTTTGGGCAGGGTCGGTCTCGCGCCCAGGTCCGACGCGACCGACACAGGATCCGGATCGGCCTGTCAGCGTACCAAGACGACTCGAGTGAGGGGCCGACGACGCGCTGCGACCATGGTGTCCGGCGATTTGCGGGCCTCGCGAACGTAAGATGGTGGGCGCCTTCGGCTTGACGCCGGGCGCCGGATCGCGCGAGCGGTCGAGGCGCTCCGTTTCAGCCGTCGAGGGCGGTCATGCCGAGGATGTTGTAGCCAGCGTCGACGTAGGTGATCTCCCCGGTCACGCCGGCAGCCAGATCCGAACACAGGAACGCCGCGACGTTGCCGACGTCCTCGATCGTCACCGAACGACGCAGCGGCGCCACCGATTCGACGTGGTCGAGCATCTTCCTGAAGTTCGCGATCCCGGCCGCAGCCAGCGTCTTGATCGGGCCGGCCGAGATGGCATTGACCCGCACGCCCTCAGGTCCCAGGCAACGCGCGAGATAGCGGACGTTGGCCTCGAGGCTGGCCTTGGCGAGCCCCATCACGTTGTAGCTCTCGAGCGCCCGCTCGGCGCCGAGATAGGACAGTGTCAGCATCGCGGACTGCCGCCCGCGCAGCATCGGGCGCAGGACCTTCGCGAGCGCTGCGAAGCTGTAGCTCGACACGTCGTGGGCGATCGCGAAGGCCTCGCGCGTTAGGCCTCCGAGGAAGTCACCCTGGATGGCCTCGCGCGGGGCGTAGGCGATCGCGTGGACGACGATGTCGACGCCATCCCAGGACCGGGCCAGCGCGCCAGGCAGCGCCTCGAGCTCGCCGTCCGACGCGACGTCGAGCGGCAGCACGATGTGGGAGTCGAACTGCCGGGCCGCCTCGGCGACTCGGTCGCGCAACCGATCGTTCTGGTAGGTGAATGCAAGTGCCGCGCCCTCGCGGTGCATCGATTGCGCGATGCCCCACGCGATCGAGCGCTGGCTCGCGATGCCGGTGATGAGGGCACGCTTGCCGGTCAGGAAGCCCATGCGACGCTCCGGATGGCGGGTGACGGCGGCACCGGAGTGTAGCCGGGCGGCGGCGCCACGTTGGCGGGAAGGCCGATCCGGGACATCGTCACGGGATCCGCAACCGCTGGCCGGGTTGCAGGACGGAGTTCGTCGTCAGTCCGTTCACCGACAGGAGGTCGGCGAGACGCACGCGCAGTCGCCGCGCGATGGCCCAGGGCGAATCTCCCGCGCGGACCACGTAGGTGTCGTCCATCGCGCCGTCGATCCGCGCGGTCGTTGCCATCGGCGTCGTTCCCGGGACGACGATCCGGGCCGGCGGCGGATCGTCGACCGTTGCGCCGTTCGCGGCTGCGAGTGCGCTGGCCGTCAGCCCGCTGGGTTGCGCGAGGTTCTCCCACGCAAGGCCCTTGGATTCGCGGGTGCTCCAGTGGGCCCGGCGCGCCGCCGGTATCGGCTCGAGACCCTGCTCGAGTGCCTTCACCACAGCGGCAGTCAGCACCAGATGGCTGCCGCGCGGCGCGCGCTCGCCGCGGATGCCGGGATTGGCGGCGACGATCTCTTGGCGTTCGATTCCCGAGGCGGCCGCGGCCAGATCGAGGTCGAGGTCCGCCGTAACCGCGAAGGCCGCGAGCGATGATCCGGGCGGCGCCTCCGGTAACTTGACGCCGAAGCGCTCTGGCATCGCGATGACGCAGGCGAGGGCATGCAGGCGCGCGTGGTGGGTGAGCGTCGTCCCGCTCAGTCCGCGGTAGACGGCTCTCGCGCCGGCGCCGCTGCGAGCGCGCCGCACGCGGTACTCACCGGCATTGTAGGCCTTGACCACGGCGGTCCAGTCGTCGGCGAAGCGGTCGGCCAGCCGCTCGATGTGGTCTAGAGCGGCGCGGGTCGATGCAGCGAGATCGAGCCGGGCGTCGTAGTCCGGTCGGATCTCGAGACCGTGGATACGCGCCGTGCCCGGCATCATCTGCCAGACACCGGCGGGCCGGTTTCCGCGGGCTGGCAGCGCGCGATAGTGGCTCTCGATGATCGGCAGCAGCACGAATTCGGTTGGCAGGCCACGGCGTTCGACCTCGTCGAGCACCAAGGCCATCTGCGGCAACATCGGTTTCAGCATGTCGGCAAATCGCCCGTTCGCGACGTAACGTTTCGCTTCCTCGGCCACGGCAGGTTGCGCGTCGCAATCGCCGAAGCGGAAGCCGTCGACGATTCGAGTCCAGAAGTCCGCGGCTCTCCCGGGCTCCGGGTCGGGTGCCGGCGCCGTGGCTGACGATCGGGCTTTCTTCGGCGACGGGTGCGCGATTTGGTTTCCGACCGCGGGCGCCTCGGGCACCGTCGAAAGCGAGCCGGGTTGAACGGGATCGCGAACGCCGGTCGTCGCGCAAGCCGCGAGCGTGCCCACGAGCACCCCGAGCAGCGCGGCGCGGAGGATGACGATCCCGCGACTCATCCGGCGAAGCGGTCCTTGCGCGCGCGCAGGCGGGCGAAGACCTCGACTGGATCGAGATCGGCCGGCACCCCGCCGTCGGCGACGGCCTCGCGTACAGCCGCGGTCGCGCAGCGCAGGAAGGGATTGGCCGCGAGTTCGAGTCCGATCGTCGACGGCAGGGTGGGCAGTCCGGCGGTGCGACGGTCGGTCGCCCACGCGACGTGCTCCGCCAGCACGGCGTTGTCGGGCTCGATGTCACGTGCGAAGCGCGCGTTCGCCAGCGTGTATTCGTGCCCGCAGCAGACCCGAGTTGTGGGAGGCAGCGCGGCGAGTCGGGACAGCGACGCCGCCATCTCGGCCGGCGTGCCTTCAAACAAGCGTCCGCAGCCGAGGCTGAACAGCGTATCGCCGCAGAAGAGGACGTCGTCGACGAGATAGGCGACGTGGCTCGCCGTGTGACCGGGAACCGCAATGACCTGCGCCCGGTGACCGCCCGGCAGCTCGACCCGGTCGCCGTCGTCGATGTCTTCGGTAGCCGTGGCGATCCGTGGATCCACCGGCGCCACGACGCGCGCGCCCCACCGTTCGCGCAACGCCGCCGCGCCGCCGATGTGGTCGCGATGATGATGGGTCAGCAGGACGGTCAGCGAGGCGAGCGGACGACCGCAAAGCGCGGCCTCGACCGGTGCCACCTCGCCGGGGTCGACCACGAGGTAATGATCGTCGCCGAGATCCGCGAACCAGATGTAGTTGTCGACAAGGGCGGGTAGCGGCTCGAGGTCGCGCATGGGTCGCTCGCGGCGCGTCTTCGCGCGGATCGATGTTTGTATCACAATCGCGAGATGCGCCGATCCACGCCTGCCCATGCGCGAGCCTGAGTCGTCGGCATGGCGCGATGCGATCCTCCCGCGCCTGATCGAGGACGAGTGGGCGCTGCTCGCCGATGGCGCAAGCCCCGGTCGCTCGCTGCGCATCGCCCCGTGCGCGCTGGTCTCGTCCGGGCAAGCGCTCGGACTCCATGCAGTCCCTGACGCGCGCCTCGCCGGACCGCTCGTCTGTGCCGAGGATGCTCTGCCGTTCGAGGACGGGGCCTGGCCCCGGGTCGTACTCCAGCACGTGATCGAAAAGCCGGGCGTCGGGCGCGCCCTGCTTGCCGAGGCGGTGCGTGTGCTCGCCCCGGGCGGCGAGCTCGTCGTCTTCGGACTCGATCCTTTCGCCCCCGGCGTGCTCGTGCGCTGGCTGTCGGATTCGCGCTGGCGGCGCGAAATCGCGCCCGTGCCTCCGCACCGCCTCGCGCACGTGGTCGGGCTCATCGGGCTTGCGCGGGTGACCATCGAGGCACGTGGCCCACGCTGGCGGCCGTGGCCCGTCGTCGGCGAGCTCGCGCCGGCCGGCGGTTGGGGGCGGTGCTTGTATGTGCTGCGCGCGCGCAAGCTCGAGGCGCGCCTGATCCCGCGGCGCCGCACGCTCGAGCGCGTCGAGGTGCGCGCGCCAGGACTCGCGCCGAGCGCCGGTCGCCGCGCGCTGGAGGTCGCGTGAAGGAGACGCTGGTCGAACTGTTCGCCGACGGCGCCTGCTCCGGCAATCCCGGGCCAGGCGGCTGGGCCGCGCTGCTGCGGCACGGGACGCGCGAGCGGCTCCTGTGCGGCGGGGAATCCAGCACGACCAACAACCGGATGGAGCTGACGGCCTGCGTCGAAGGACTGGCGGCGATCCGAAAACCGAGCCGGGTCGTCGTGACAACCGACTCGCAGTACGTCGTCCGTGGGATGCGCGAGTGGCTGCCGCGCTGGCGCGCGCGCGGGTGGCGGACGGCGGCTGGCGACGCGGTTCAGAACCGCGACCTGTGGGAAGCGCTGGCGAGCGCCGCGGAGCCGCATCGAATCGAGTGGCACTGGGTGCGCGGTCACAGCGGGCACGCGGAGAACGAGCGCGTCGACGCCGCGGCCCGCGCCGCAATCCCCGGCGCGGCCAAGACGAAGGAGCATCGATGAATCGACAGGTCGTGCTCGACACCGAGACCACCGGACTCGAGGTCGCCGCGGGCCACCGCGTGATCGAGATCGGCGCGATCGAGATCGTCGCGCGCCGCCGCACCGAACGGCGTTTCCACTGTTACCTCAATCCGGAGCGGGCGATCGACGAGGGTGCGCTGCGCGTGCACGGCATCACGACCGAGTTTCTGGCGGACAAGCCGCGCTTCGCCGAGGTCGTGGGCGAGTTCCTCGACTTCATCCGCGGCGCCGAACTGGTGATCCACAACGCTGCCTTCGACGTGGCGATGCTGGATGCCGAACTCGCGCGGCTCGTTCCCAGTCCGGGCCGGATTGCCGACCATGCCAGCATCATCGACACCCTTGCGATGGCCCGACAGCGCTATCCCGGACAGCGCAATCGGCTGGACGACCTGTGTAAGCGTCTCGACATCGACGCCAGCCAACGGCGATTGCACGGCGCGCTGCCGGACGCCTCGCTGCTGGCCGAGGTCTGGCTTGCGATGACCGCGGGCCAGACGGCCCTGGCACTCGGCGGAGCCTCGGAATCGGAGTCGGGCGTGATCTCGCGTGCGCGCCCGATCGGACCGGTCCGGTTGCGGGTACAGCACGCAGCCGATGTCGAGCGGGCGGCGCATCAGGCGCGGCTACGCGCGATCGAGAAACGCTGCGGGCGACCGCCGCTGTGGTCAGGCATCCGCGGCGAGGAGTCATCCGCGCCGGTCTGATCTCCGCGCTCAGCGCACGCGGACCAGGATCGTCGTGATGTTGTCCGACCCCCCGTGGTCGAGGGCCGCCAGGATGAGCTGATCGACGCATTCCTGCGCGCCGAGATCGTCGCGCGCGAGCACCGCGGCGATCGTGGCATCGTCGACCTCCTCGGTCAGCCCGTCACTGCACAGCAGCAGCTGGTCGCCGCGGGTCAGCGGTCCCTCGACGCGCTCGACGCGCAGGCTCTCGGGGTCGGTCACGCCGAGGGCTTGCGTGATCACGTTGCGGTGCGGGTGACGACGGGCCTGTTCGGCCGTTACCACGCCCTGCTCGACCAGGGTGCGGACGTAGGAGTGATCGGCCGAGATCTGCCGAAGGGTGCCGGCGTGCCAGAGGTAGATGCGGCTGTCGCCGACCCAAGCGGCTTCATAGCGGTGGTCGCGGAGGCGGACCGCGGCGATCGTCGTACCCATCGGCAGGCTCTCGCGGCGACCCTTCGCATGCTCGATGATGGCCCGGTTCGCATCGTCGATCGCCGCGTCCAGCGCCAGGCCCTGCTCGACCGCCGCGACGATGCCGGCTCGCGCTATCGCACTGGCGATTTCGCCGTGCTCATGACCGCCCATGCCGTCGGCGACGAGCCACAGGCCGAGCGCGGCGTCGCCGTGGTAAGCGTCTTCGTTATGTTCGCGGCGGAGGCCCACGTGGGTCCCATGGCCGAACTCGATGATCATCGCCTGGCGTATCCGTCGTCTGCCCGTGATCCCCGATCGGGTGTTGCCGGCGTTGCCGCCGGACGTCGGGTTCACTGACTCGGGCCTTGGAACATTACAACGGGTCGACCCGCCTGGTGCGGACAGCGGCGTGGCTTGTCGGGGCGAGTGCCGTTCCCTAAACTCACGGGTCCAGACCAGCGGACCGGGCCTTCGGCCTGGCGTTCCGCGCGCCCCGCGGAGAGGTGGCAGAGTGGTCGAATGCGCCGGATTCGAAATCCGGTGTACGGTTTCACCGTACCGTGGGTTCGAATCCCACCCTCTCCGCCATCTTCCCCGAACCTGCGCGACACCCCGGTGAGGGTGGGTGAGAACCCACGCGGGTTC
>CALDVP010000127.1 GCA_937924195.1 uncultured Lysobacterales bacterium | reverse complement strand
TCGGTGAGCGGATCGCGCGCGGGCGCAGAACCTCGCTCGTCGTCAGCCAGTCGATCCATGCGCTCGCCGACACCGGTCGCTTCGACTGGCTGCGCGCCGAGTCCATCGCGCGCGGCGTCGAGCCGATGCAGTTCGTGCTCGAGCTGCGCCACGACGACGTCGTCGCGAAGCTCGCGGCGGCGGGCGCGTGGCTCACCGCCGCGCGGGAGGCCGGCTTCCGGACCTCGATCGGTACCTTCGAGCCGAACCCGGCCTCGATGCAGTCGCTGCAGCGCCTGCCACTGGACCTGCTGCGGCTGAGCGGCCGCTTCATCGCCCAGCTCGATGACGACCGGCTACGGATGCTCGCTGACCTCGTCGAGGCCGTGCACGCCGGCGGTACCCGGGTCGTGGCCCCGATGGTCGAGGACGCGCGCACGGCAGCGATGCTGTGGCGGACGGGCGTCGACTGCATCCAGGGCGACTTCGTCCAGTCGGCAGGCCAGGACCTCGAGTTCGATTTCCGTGCCGCGACGCTTTGATTCCAACGCTGCCGTGAGTGGCTGGCGCGGTGCGGGCTTCGCGCGGATCGGCGTGGTGCTCTTGGTCGCCGCGGTGCTCGTGCCACTCGTGGCCCTCACGCTGGCCGGGCTTCCGACGGTGGCCATCCCAGTCTGGGCCCTGCTGGCCATGGCCGTGCCGCTCTCGGGCATCCTGCTCGTCCTCGGGCTTCGCTCGATGGCGAGGCAAGTGATGCCGGCGTCCGCCGCCCCGACACGGTCTGGCACTCCCGCGGATGCCACCCAGGCCCAGCCAGCGGGCGCGCGCTTGACCTCGCCTTTGGCAATCGAAGAATTGCGCGGCGAGATCGAGCGCTACCGCGTGCTCGAACGCCAGCTGACCCAGGCCAAGCAGGAGGCCGAGGCTGCGGCGCTGTCGAAGAACGAATTTCTCGCCACCGTCAGCCATGAGATCCGGACGCCGCTGAACGGCATCATTCCGCTGCTGGCGCTGCTGCGTGACACGCGACTCGATGCCGAGCAGGCCGACCTCGTCGCCACCGCGCAGCAGTCCGCAAAGCAGTTGCTGGCGATCGTCGATGACATCCTCGACTACTCGAAAATCGAGGCCAACAAGCTCGAACTCGAGTCGGTCGAACTCGCGCCGTCCGAAATCGTGGAGCAGGTCGCACGGATGCTGGGTCCGATGGCCGAGGCGAAGCGGTTGCGCTTTGCCGCCAAGGTCGAGCCGGGCGCGAACCTGCGCCTGCGCGGGGATCCCGTGCGCCTGCGCCAGGTGCTGACGAACCTCGTCAGTAACGCGATCAAGTTCACTGAGCGCGGCGAGGTGGTGGTCGAGGTATCGCGGGTCGCCGAGACTCGCAGCCGCGCCGAGATCCAATTCGTGGTCAAGGACACGGGCATCGGAATCAGCCCGCAGGCGCAACAGCGCCTGTTCAAGCCCTTCAGCCAGGCCGATGCGTCGACGACCCGGGTGCATGGCGGCACCGGCCTCGGCCTTGCCATCTGCCGGCGACTGGTGGAGTTGATGGGTGGTCAGATCGGGGTCAAGTCCGAACCCGGGCGTGGATCGGCCTTCTGGTTCCGCGTGCCGCTGCCGCGCGCGCTCGCCGCCGGGGAAAAGGCACGGGACGTCGAGGGGCTGCGCGCGATGGTCGTGTCTCCGGACAAGGCGTTTGTCGCGCGCCACGAGCGGATGTTCGGGAGCTTCTCGATGACGACCCTGCTCCACGATGGCGGCCCCGACCTGCTCGGCAACCTGAAGGGCGCGGCCGCGATGGGTCCATCGTGGCGGGTCGATGTGGTCGTGCTCGACGGCGCCGCGCTTGGTATGCAGGCGGCGACGCTGGCCCGCACCCTGCTCGGCGACCGCACGTTGAAGGGCATCATGGTCGTCCTGGTGGGCGGGGATCCACGTTTGCTCGGCGATCTGCGTGACTTCCGGCTCGCAGTCGTTCCGCGGGACGCCAACGATCGGATGATGCGCGACACCCTTTTGCGGTTGGCCGAAGGCGAGGCCGCGGTGCATCCCGAATCCGTCGGGTCGGTCCCGACGCTCCTGCCGGTCGACGCCAGCGCGAAGGTTGCGGCGGGCCGGCTCGCATCGCCGGGCGCGAGCGCGCAACCTGCCGGCACCGCAGCGGCGCACCCGCGGTCTGCGGCCGGAGCGCCTGCGGTCGCTTCCCGCACCCCGCCGACGGCGATCCCCGTAAAGACTCCCGTGGGTGCGGCGCGGGTCCTCCTGGTCGAGGACAACCCGGTCAACCGCCAGCTCGCCCAGAAGCTTTTGACGATGGCCGGGTATCGGGTCGAGGCTGCTGAAAACGGGCAGCTCGCGCTGGAGGCGCTGGCGCGCGGGCCTTTCGACATCGTGCTGATGGACTGCCAGATGCCGGTGCTCGACGGCTACTCCGCGACGCGCAAGATCCGCGAGTTGCAGAAGGCCGGCAAGCTGCCGCCGCGGCTGCCGATCGTTGCGATGACCGCGAACGCAATGATCGGCGATCGCGAGAAATGCCTCGCCGCGGGGATGGACGATTATCTGGCCAAGCCGCTCGACCGCACGCTGATGCTCGAGTGCATCTCGCACCATCTGGCGGCCTCACGCCAGCCCTCGTCGGCGACGCCGATCGTTGCGGCGAAGGGCTCCGCGCCATCGCCGAAGCCCGCGACACGACCGGCTGCGACGCGGCCGGCGGAACCCATGGGTCCGGCAGTCGATCAGGCCGTGCTCAAGGACCTGCTGGACGTGATGGGGCACGCACTCACGGATCTCGTCCGCGTCTATCTCGAGGACGCGCCTGGCCATCTGACACGGCTGCGCGTGGCCGCCGAGGCCAATGACGTCGAGGGGCTCATCGCACCGGCGCATTCGCTCAAGTCCTCGAGCGCAAACCTCGGTGCTGGACGTCTGTCCGATCAGGCTCGGATGCTCGAGCACGGGGCGAGGCTGAAGACCCTCACGCCGCCGCTGCTGCCCGCGGTCGAGCGCCTCGAGGCTGAGTTCGCGCGCGTGCGGCGCGAACTCTCGGCCTTGATCGACGCCGGGCCCGACTGACCGGCGCTTTTGCTGGCCTCAGCCGGCGGTCTTGCCAACCTTGGTCTGGAGGTACGGACCTTCGCCAAGACGGTCGATCAGCGCCAGCTGGGTCTCGATCCAGTCGACGTGCTCTTCCTCCGACTCGAGGATCGACTCGAACAACTCCCGGCTCACATAGTCGCCAACCGATTCCGCGTGGGCGATCGCGGCCTTGAGGTCGGGAATCGCCTCGAGCTCGAGCGCAAGGTCACAGGCCAGCGCCTCGCGGGGCGCCTCGCCGATGCGCAGCTTGCCGAGGTGCTGCAGGTTCGGCAGGCCGTCGAGGAAGAGGATTCGCTCGATCAGCCGGTCGGCATGCTTCATCTCGTCGATCGACTCGTGATGCTCGTATGCGGCGAGTTCGTGGAACCCCCAGTCTCGGAACATCTTGGCGTGCAGGAAGTACTGGTTGATCGCCGTCAGCTCGTTGTAGAGGATCTTGTTGAGGTGCTCGATGACCTTGGTATCTCCGCGCATTACCGATTTCCTTTGCAGGTGTCAAGATGCTGGAGGATAACCGCCGCCGCGGCCGCATGACGGAATGCGAATCGACTGCGTCCGGCCTGCGGATGCGACGCCCGGCGGGATCAGGATCCGTCGCAACCCACCGGCGTGTCGAATAACACTCGCCTGGTGCCATCGGCGATGCTCGAGTCCACCCCGATTCCGACTCGCGCCCGATCGACCGGTTGGCGACGACGATCGAAGCGACGCACCCCGACCCGGGGTGGCCGATCAGGCTACTTTTTCGATGGCCTGCCTAGGCGGCGACGTGCAGTGCGAGGCCGGCGGGGAAGGCGCAGGGCGCGGCCTGCGGGGTGTCGCCATCGGCAAGGATCTGGCTCGCCAGCGGTCGGCACGAGCCGCAGGTCGAACCGCATCCAGTCTCGGCGCCGAGCTCCTCGATCGACGCGACACCGCGCGCGCGCGCCTCGCGAATCGCGCGGTCGGTGATGCCGTGGCAAATGCAGACGTACATGAGGCACTCCGGCGGTGACGGCCGGAGTTGAATACGAATGCGAATGATTGTCAATGCCCTATCGAGATGGCGGGCGCGGTTCAGACGGGCTCGTCTGCGGTCGCCGCCACGGCTTCGAGGCGCGGGTCGAGACCCAGGCGTGCGATCGCCAGCGGCTCCAGGTAGCGGAGCGCCTTCAGGTAGACCGCGCGCTTGAACGAGACCACGTTGTCGACCGGATACCAGAAATCGACCCAGCGCCAGCGATCGAACTCCGGGTGCTCGCTGGCATCGAGCCGGACGTCGCTGTCCTCGCCGATCAGTCGGAGCAGGAACCAGACCTGTTTCTGGCCAACGCATACGGGGCGCTCGTGCCGTCTGCGCAATCGGTGCGGCAATCGATAGCGCAACCAGCCCGGGGTCGCGCCGAGCACCTCGACCTGGCTGGGCGCGAGGCCCGTTTCCTCGTTGAGTTCCCGGAACATCGCCTCGAGCGGCGTCTCGTCCGAGTTCATGCCGCCCTGCGGGAACTGCCAGCCGTCGCGGCCGATGCGACGGCCCCAGAACACGCGTCCGCCCTCGCGCGCAAGCACGATGCCGACGTTCGGCCGATAGCCATCGGGATCGATCATGTCGAACCCCGCTTGAAATCACTCCCTCGATTCAACCACGTGGCCGGAAACGGTCGCAAGCGCGGCCGGCGGCGAGCAGCATGCTCGCGGTGGATCACGCAATCCGCTGATCGCGTCCGCGCCTGGCACCGGCAGTGCCCCGGGCAACCCAGTCCGCCTGCGCTTGACAGACATTACCCGGAAAGCGATCATTTCGGGCTTGCTGGCTACGTAGCTCAGCCGGTCAGAGCGCGGCACTCATAATGCTGAGGTCGGTGGTTCGAGCCCACCCGTAGCCACCAGTTTGCGGCGCCGGCCGACGAGCGCCCCGGCCGGAAAGCCTTCTCAGGTCCGTGCAGTCGGCCGCGACGTCGCCCGGACGCTTCCGCCCCGAGCGTCTTGCTCGTCACTTCACGGTTCGGGCCCGACACTTCGTCGGTGACTGCCGTCCTGCCACCGCTCCCTACCCATCTCGCCGAACGCTCCCGGATGCTGAATGCGCGTGCCTGCGCGCCCGACGGCGAGTTCGTCTTGTACTGGATGCACCACGCCGTACGCGACCATGAAAACGCAGCGCTCGACGTCTCGCGGCATCTGGCTCTGACGCTCGGAAGGCCGCTGCTGGTCTACCAGGGTCTTGGCGGCCGCCACCGCTTCAACGGCGACCGACACCACGCCTTCATCCTCGACGGCGCGCGCGAGGTGTCCGCCACGCTCGCGTCGCGCGGCGTCCGTCATGTCTTCCACCTGCCGAGGCGCGATGACGCGCCGGGGCCGCTCTCCGGGCTGGTGGCGCGCGCCGCGGCGGTGGTCTGCGAAGACTTCCCGGCACCCCCGTTCCCGCGCTGGACTGCGGCGCACGCGGCTCGGGCCGGCTGCGCGGTGCTGGCAGTCGATGCCTTCTGCGTGGTGCCAATGCGCCTTGCCGGTCGGCGATTCGATCGCGCGTTCGCGTTTCGCGACGCGCTCGTCGGCGAGTTCGAGGCGCGGGTCGATGCGCCATGGCCCGAGGCACCGGACGCCGAGCGCTTCGACGGGGAAGTCGGCTTCTCGCCGATCGACTGGTCACGTTTCGATCGCGAGGCCGCACTCGCCACCTGCGAGATCGACCATGCGCTGCCGCCGGTCGCCGACACACCGGGTGGCTCCACGGCCGGCTACGCGCGCTGGGCGCGCTTCCGGGATCACGCGCTTCGGCACTACGCACGCCTTCGCAACGACGCCGCGGTCGAGCCACCCCTCGGGGTGTCGCGGCTATCGCCCTACTTGCACCACGGTCAAGTGGCTGCGACGCGGATCGCGCGCGAGGCCCGTGCCGCCGGCGGGCCAGGCGCCGCCAAGTTTCTCGACGAGCTCTTCGTCTGGCGCGAGCTCGCCTTCAACTGGTGCCGGCACACGCCGGACCCTGAGCGGCTCGAGGTCCTGCCGGAGTGGGCGCGCCAGACACTGGCCCGACACGCGCTGGACCGACGCGCGGTGGTGCACCCCGGCGACGTGCTCGACGCCGGCCGAACCGGCGACCTGCTGTGGGATCTCGCGCAGCACTCGCTGCTGCGCCACGGCGAACTCCACAACAACCTGCGCATGACCTGGGGCAAGGCGATCCTGCCGTGGTCGCGCGATCCGGCGCAGGCGCTCGCGCGGCTGATCGAGCTCAACCACCGCCACGCGCTCGACGGCAACGATCCTGCGTCCTACGGCGGCCTGCTGTGGTGCCTCGGGCTGTTCGACCGGCCCTTCGAGCCCGAGCGGCCGGTCACCGGCACGATCCGGCCGCGGCCGCTCGACGTCCATGCCGCGCGGCTCGATGTCCCGGCCTATGCACGTCGGGTCTCGCGTGCGAATGGACGCGCGCTGTCGGTCGCCGTGATCGGCGCCGGGATCGCCGGCGCCGCCGCCGCGCGAACGCTCGCCGACCAGGGCCATCGGGTCGTGGTATTCGACAAGGCGCGTGGCGTAGGCGGGCGGATGGCGACGCGGCGCAGCGCGCTGGGCCCCTTCGACCACGGCGCCCCCGCGTTCGACGTCACCGATCCGCGCTTCGCGCGACGGGTCGGGTGGTGGGCCGAGGCCGGCATCGTCGAGGGCTCGCCGATTCCATCGATGGATCGGTGTGCTGCGGACCGGTCACTGTCGGCGGCGGCGTGGCGTGGCGTGCCGGACCAGCCGGTGGTCGCGCGCCGCCTGGTCGACGGTCTGCCGATCGAGCTCGGCCGGCCGATCGTGCGGGCGCGGCGCGCCGTGGACGGCTGGCGGCTCGACGATGCTGACGGGGTCGGCCACGGACCCTTCGATGCGTTGGTCGTGGCGGTCCCGGTCGCGCAGGCACTACCCCTGCTCGAGGCCCTGCCGCGGCTGGCCGACCGGCTCTCATGCGCGCGGCATGCGCCGTGCTGGTCGGTGCTGCTCACGCTCGATCGGGCACTCGCAGGTTCGGTTGCCGTACCGGAGGCCGCGTCGCCCCTGGACACCATCGTGCCGGGCCGCGAGATCGCCGGCGCCGCGACACGGCTCGTCCTACATGCGAGCGCGGCGTGGTCGATCGAGCATCTGGAGGCCGATCCGCGCGCGGTGGTCGAGGCGTTGGTCGCGCCGGCCCTCGCAAGCCTCGACCTTCCGCGCGGCGCGGTCGTCGACGCGTGCGCGCACCGCTGGCGCTACGCGCGGGTCGCGCGGCCAGTCGGGGTCGATGCGTTGCACGATCCCTCGGCCTCGGCCGTGGTCGTCGGCGACGGCATTCGCGGCGGGGGCGTCGAATCCGGCTTCCTGAGCGGCCTCGCCGGGGCGGGACACCTCATGCGGGCCGCTGCGCGCCGCGAGTCGCGCGAGCAGGCCTCCGCATCCGCCGCTTGACCTGCGGCAATCTGGGATTCATCGTGGGCTGCCATAGTCGAAAGCCCACAAGGGAATCGGAGTGCGCCATGGTGGACCCGCGGAATGAAGAACTGCTGCGCGACCTCGATCGTCTGGTCGAGGAGGTCGAGCGCATGAAGGACGAGGGCCTCGAGGCCCATCCGAACCTCGCCAAGCTCAAGGCCGAGATCGAGACCCGGCTCGAGAGGGTCAAGGCCAAGCTCGGCACCGCGGCGCACGACGCCCGAGCCGGCATCGAGCGCGGTGCCCGCATGACCGACGAGTACGTGCACGCGCATCCGTGGGAGAGCGCCGCGGTCAGCGTCGCGATCGGCGCCGGTGTCGGCTTCCTCCTCGGCATGCTCGTTTCCCGCCGCTGATTCGGCCATGGCCGACGCGGCCGGTCGCGACGCGCGTGGAGCGGCGCTCATGCGTCGTTACCTGCGCGCCTTTCTCGCCGACGGCAGTGAGTTCCTTGCCGCACGCGTCGAGTTGTTCACGCTCGACCTGCGCGAGTTGGCGGCTCGGGTCATCCTTGCCGCGTTGATGGCTCTGCTGACTGCCGTCTGTCTTTTGGTCGCGCTCGGTGCCGGCATCGCCGCGCTACTGTTCGCGGTCGGTGTCGAACACGGTCTCGCGGTGACGCTGGCCGTGGCCGCGGTGGCGCTACTCGGCGCCGGTGGCGGATGGCTCGCCCTGAAGCGCCTGATCGATCCGCCGGAACCGCCGTTCGCGGCCACGGTCGCCGAATTCGAGCGCGACCGCGATGCGTTGCGTGAGACGCCCTGATGCGCAGCCTCGACCGCATCCGCGCCCGACGTGCCGCCGTGGTCGCGGAGATCGACGCCGCGCGCACGCGTTTGGCCGTGCGGCGCCGCATGGCCGAACTCGAGGTCGAACTCGCCGCGGCCCGGCATCCGATGGCGCATCTCTCCCGCCACCTGCCATGGCTCGTTCCTCTGGTGGTCGTCGCCGTCGGCACGGGCCGCGGTAAGGGCGTTGCGGGTCGTCTCGCCGCGGGCATGCCCATCAGCGGCGCCATCGCCCGCGTGCTGGCGGGGCTGATCCCGATTCTGCTGAGGCGCATCAGCAGTCGCTGAAATCCATTTCTTGACGCGCCGCCGCAATCCGGACTGCGTCGATAGGCGGGTCCGTCCAATAAACACAGTCTGACCAGTGGGTTGCGACCGGACCGCGCTCGATGTTGCAATGCACAAAAATCGGCGCTATCGTAGCGGCGTGGTAACCCCCTTTTTCCGGATGCACAGGAGCGCCGAGATGTACGAGCAGATCAACACCCAGCAGTTCGTGACGTGGTCGAAGCAGTTCTCGAACGCGACGATCAAGGCCAACCAGGCCGCGGTCGCCGGCTTCGAGCGCGCGGTCGACGTGCAGTTGAAGGCCCTCGAGAAGCAGATGAAGCTCGCTTCGGACTTCTTCGCCGACCTCGGCGAGGTGCGTGATGTCGAATCGCTGCAGGCATTGATGCCGAAGAGCGCCGAGATGATCAAGCAGGCCACCGACCATGTCTACACGGTCGGGCACGCGCTCATCGACAACGTCCTCAAGACCAATGAGGAGATCGGCGAGATCATCCGCGGCCAGATCGAGTCGGTTCAGGCGCAGGCCGCCAAGGCCGCCCCGGCCGTGAAGAAGACCGCGCGCTGATCGACCCCGCTGGCGTCGTCCGGGAGTGGACGGCCCCACCGGGATTCTCGAGATGGTGGACGGGCCGGCGGGGCGACCTTCCGGCCCGTCGCCATTCCGCGCCACGACGGCGCAGGTCATCGAGCGTGTGCCAGCCGATAGAATCGAGATTTACGCCCCGCTTCCATCGGAGACGCCCCATGGCCATCAAGATCGGCATCAACGGCTACGGCCGAATCGGTCGCAACATCCTGCGCGCGCTCTACGAGTCGAAGCGCCGCGACGAATTCCGGATCGTCGCGATCAACGACCTCGGCGATGCCGAGACCAATGCCCACCTGACCCGCCATGACACCGCGCACGGCCGCTTTCCGTCCGAGGTCGGCGTCGATGGCGACCACCTCGTGGTCGATGGCGATCGCATCCGCGTCCACGCGATCCGCAATCCGGCCGAGATCCCGTGGGGCGAGCACGATGTCGACGTGGTGCTCGAGTGCACGGGCCTCTTCACATCGAAGGCCAAGGCCGGCGCGCACCTCGCCGGCGGCGCGAAGAAAGTGATCATTTCGGCGCCCGGCGAAAAGGATGTCGATGCGAC
Source organism: uncultured Lysobacterales bacterium (assembly GCA_937924195.1). Classification (GTDB taxonomy): domain Bacteria; phylum Pseudomonadota; class Gammaproteobacteria; order Xanthomonadales; family Ahniellaceae; genus UDEA-SF1. The sequence goes on along the minus strand of CALDVP010000127.1, from coordinate 8,158 downwards.
GGTGGTGATGGGCGTCAACGAGGGCGTGCTGCGCGCCTCGCACGAGGTCATCTCGAACGCCTCGTGCACGACCAACTGCCTTGCGCCGCTGGCCAAGGTGCTGCACGAGTCGATCGGCATCGTGCACGGCCTGATGACGACGATCCACGCCTACACCAACGACCAGGTGCTGACCGACGTCTTCCACAAGGACTTGCGCCGGGCCCGCTCGGCGACGATGTCGCAGATCCCGACCAAGACCGGCGCCGCCGCTGCGGTCGGGCTGGTCTTGCCGGAACTCGCCGGCAAGCTCGACGGCTTCGCGATGCGCGTGCCGACGATCAACGTCTCGGTCGTCGATCTGACCTTCGTTGCCGCGCGCCCGACCACCGTGGACGAGATCGACGCGGTCGTCGCGGCCGCCGCAAGCGGCCCGCTCCAGGGCATCCTCGGCATCAACCGGGCGCCGCTGGTCTCGATCGACTTCAACCACGACCCGCGCTCGTCGGTCTACGACGCGACGCTGACCAAGGTCACCGACGGCACGCTGGTCAAGGTGCTGGCCTGGTACGACAACGAATGGGGCTTCTCGAACCGCATGCTCGACGTCAGCGCCGCGCTGATGCACGCGAAGTGAGCCCCGGCGCGGGCCGGCCGAGGAGGTCGGCCCGCGTCGACCGGCGATCGTTCCGATGGGCGCTGCGCGGATTCCTCCCAGCGATGCGGCCCGCCGTCCGGCAGCCATCATCGAGCTGCGCCTGAACACCCTCGGCCAGCTCTACGACTCGCTCGATCCCTCGCCGTTCCGCGAGAAGTCGCTCGATCGCAAGGTCGAGGCGTGGCTGGTCGAGTGCGCCGAGGAGCACGGTCCGGATCGTGACCTGCGCCTCGTCGTGCACGCCGCGCCCGAGGTCCTGCCCGAGGCCGCAGCCGTGGCCGACGCCGTCCAGACCCATTTCCGGCTGGCGCTCGAGAGCGCTCTTCGTCGCCATCGCGCGCGCCTGCGCATCCACCGCTTCGCGATGCTGCTCGGTCTCGCGGTCCTCGCCAGCACGCTGGCGCTGCGCCGGTTGATCGGCGATCTCGGCGGGGACCTCTCCGAGGTGCTTGGCGAGGGACTGCTGATCCTCGGCTGGGTCGCGCTGTGGCGACCGGCCGAGTACCTGCTGTTCGACACCTGGGAGCAGCGCCAGTCGCGGCGCGTGCTGGCGCGCCCGTCGGCGATGCCGGTCGAGTTGCTGCCGGCCTGAGCATCGGGGCAGTCGCGCCTGGCACAGATCCTTGCGATCGCCGCCCAGGATCGGTCCGCCCAGCCGTGACTGCCCGATTGCCGGATGCCGCCACGACGCGCTAGCGTCAGCCCTCGTCCTGGCACGTTCGGAGGCAGCATGGGGATGAGGAATTGGATCGGCGCGGCCGCGTGCATGCTCACGCTGAGCGCCTGCGGCGGCGAGGCGCCCGCGGATACGGCAGGCGCGCCCGCGACGACCAGTGCCGGACAGGCTCCGACAGCCGCCGGCGCGGTCGACGCCTGCGCGCTGGTGACGGTCGAGGATCTCGCCGCGGCGCTGCCCGGCGTGCCCTTCGCCCCGCCCGAGCAGTCGGCGCGGCCCGGAGGTCCCGGACAGGGCACGCTGTCGACTTGCACCTACACGCGCAGCGACGAGAACGGCGAAGGGGCATCGATCGGGGAACTTCGCGCCGCGCTCGAGCGAGCGACCACGGTCACGGTGATGGTATGGCGCTGGCCGGATTCGTCCGGCGCAACCGGCTACGTGCAGAGCTTCGTCGATTCCGGCGCCGGTCCGATCGAGCGACTCGCCCTGGGCGATGAAGCCATTGTGCTGGGCGGGCCCATGTCGGGTGTCCACTGGCGCTCCGGCAGCAGCAGCGCCAGCGTCGTCGTCACGGGGCGCTGGCTCGATGCGGCGGCCAGGCGCGATATCGAGATCGCGCTTGCGCGAAAGGCCCAGGCTCGCCTGTAGCGGTGGTGGGTGGACGGTCGCGTCAGAAGCGCCAGTCGATCGTCGCAATCACGTTCCGACCCGGGTCATCGAGGCCGCTGCCGTGATCACGGTAGCGCTTGTCGGCGAGGTTCTCCAGGCGCAGCGCGAGGTCGAGCTCCGGCGTCGCGGCCCACGCGATCCGGGCGTTGAGCGTGCCGTAGCCGGCGGTCCCCTCCGGATCGATGCGCGGGTCGACCCGGTCGCGCGGGCTCAGGCGGTCCTGGCGGGTCGCGAAGAAAGCCCAGCCTTCGACCGACAGCCGTCCGGCCGGCCGCCACTCGGCGCCCAGGCGGCCCTGGAGCGGCGGGATGCGATCGGCCGGATCACGTTGCCCGCCGACCGATTCATCGCCTCGCGTCCAGGTCAATCCTCCGTAGCTGCGCCAGGCCTCGGCGGGCCGCCAGTCGAAGCCGGTCTCGAGGCCGGTCAGGACCTGCTCGACCGCGTTCGCGCTCCGCACCACGATCCGACCGTTCGGCAGCCGCTCGCCGGTCAGCACCGTCGTGAGTTTGTCGCGGTAGCGCGAGCGGAACGCGATGATCTCGCCGGAGAGGACCTCGCCGCCGAACTTTAGGCCGCCGTCGAGACTGGTCACTCGCTCGGGCTTCAGGTCCGGGTTCGGAATCTGGAAGCGGTTGCCGGGGCGGTCGCCGAAGACCCCGAGATCGAAGACGTTCGGGGCGCGGAAGCCGCGCCCCAGATTGGCGACCAGCCGCACCTCGTCGTGCAGTGCAACATTGAATCCCAACTGTCCGGACAGGTCATCGTTCTCGACTTCGACGTCGACTCCTTGCGCGTTCGGCGTCAGCCGTGTCGTGACGCGGCTGTAGCGAAGGCCATAGAGCAGATCGAGTGCAGGCGTGAGCTGCCAATCCTCGGTGGCGAATACGCCGAACTGGCGCATCGTCGAGCCGTCGGGGAAACGGGATGGCCGGCTCGACACCGCGCCGGTCGCGACGTTGGTGCGGACGCGCGAGGAACGGACCTCATCGCGGTAGTGCTCGAGCCCGAGGGTGAGATAACGATTCGTGCGCCACAGCCGGTCGGCCTTGATGGACCAGCCGTCGGTGGTGACGGTATTCCGCTCCGTATCGCGGTTGACGGTGCCGAAGTCGCGGGTGGTCCGGTCGTCCCGGATCACCTGGCGACCGGCCTGCACCTCGAGTGCGTCGAGGAAGGCAAGCGACGACGCGCGCCAGCGCGCCTGCGTGAAGCGCCGCACCTGCGGGGCGAATCGGAACTCGGACGAACCCGGTCGGTTCTGTCCGAAACCGGGAACCAGTTCGTCGTGGCGTGGTGTGTTCGGCTGCTCGAAATACTGAGCCTGGAGCGATAGCTCGTGGCCCTCCGCCGGCAAGGCGACGAGCTTTGCATTGCCCCCGCGTGCCGTGAATGCGGTGAACGGCAGTCGCTCGCCGCCGCCGACGCGGAGTTCGTTGGTGTTCTGGTACGTCAGCCCGCCCGAGATCGCGAGCGTCTCGTGACCGGCCGCGCCGTCGACCCGCGACAGGAGCGCGCGGTCGGCGCTCGACCAGACCGCGCGTGCGCCGCCCCGGGCTTGCCAGTCGGGCCCGGTGAAGCGCGGGTCGCGCGAGAGCATCTGGATCGCGCCGCCCATCGCGTCGCCACCCCACAGCGTCGACATCGGCCCGCGCACGACCTCGATCGCGTCGAGCATCTGCGCGTCGACCAGCGCCATGTATTGGTTCGGCGCGTTGCGGAAGATCGCGTTGTTGAGCCGGAACCCGTCGACCAGGTGCAGCACCTCCGAGCCCTTCAGGCCACGCACGATCACGATCGACTGGCCGGGCGTCGTCTGCTGGACGAACACACCGGTCTCACCGCGCAGCGCTTCCATCACGGTCGGGGCGCCGCGTGCGCGGAGTTCGTCGCCCGCGAGTACGGTTGCGGAGACCGGCACGTCGAGCCGCGACTCGGCGCGTCGCGTCGCGGTGACCTGGATCGACTCGAGCGCCCGGCCGCGGGCCACGGACTTGCGACCTGGCGCGCCCGGCTCGGGGAGCGCCGATGTCTCCGATGAATCGCCGGTGCCTTCGACGCGGACGGTGGGATCTTGCGGCGCCCCGCCAGAGGCGAGCGTCGCGAAGGGCGGGAAGGCAAGTGCCATCCCCACGGTCAGGACAGCAAAGCGACGCATCAGGGCTCCTCCCGGGTGGTCAGCGAGACGCAGCAGCGGCAACTTGCGGCGCGAGCTTCGGCGGCGCCATCAGCGGATCGGCCGGTGGCCAGGGCGTCGTGACCGCGCGCTTGGCCTTGAAAGCGTCGACAAAGGGCTTGCGGACCAGCGCGGCGCTCTCGCCGCCGGTCGCCATCAGCTCGAAGCCGGCCTGCATCTGGTAATCGAAGGCGTCCTCGAACTGGCCGACGGCCGCACTCGCCATCGCGAGTGCTTCGGCGTGGGCGGCATTTGGCAGCTGCCCGTAGAGACGTCGGGCGACGGCCAGCGCGGCGCGGCGATCGTCGTCGCGCGCCTCCTTGCAACTCGCGGCGACGCGCACATGGACCTGCGCGATGCCGCCATTCCGTGGGTTCGCGCGCGCGGCGGCGCCGACCTCGCGCAGCACCTCGGCGCAAGCGTTGGCCAGCGACGCGGCGGCGGCCGCATGCCGCCAACCCACCAGCCCCTCGAGCCGCGCGAGTTCGCGGAACTCGCGCAGCGCGTCGGCGTGGCGACCGAGGCGTTGCAGCAGGAGGCCGTAGGCGAGGCGGGCTTCGCCCTTGGCCGGGTCGGCCGTGATCGCGGCGACATAGCTGCGCTCGGCCATGGCGCGGTCGCCGACGAGTTCGGCGATGAGTCCGTCGGCCAGCAGGACGCCCGGGTCCTTCGGAGCGAGTCGCAGCGCTTCGGCGATGGCCTGGCGCGCGGCCGCGGCGTTGCCGCGGTCGGCCTCGACCCTGGCCTTGGCCGCGAGCAGCAGCGGCTGCGACGGCGCGACCTTCAGACCCGCGTCCAGCATCGCGATGGCATCAGCATGACGACCCGCCTCGGCCAGTGCCAGTGCGTCTGCGTCGACCGGTCGCGGACCCCCGCCGAAGATGCCGTCGACCAGCGGGTCGGCGAAAACGGCGAGCCCTGGGCCAGCCTTGGCTCGGGCCTCCGCTGCACCCCTTGCGTCACCCGCCGCAGCGAGCGCATCCGCAAGTCCAGCGTACAGCGAGGTCGCTTCTGGGTCTGCCTTCAGCGCGGTGCGGAACAGGCTGGCGGCGTCGGCTTGGCGCTTCTGGCGCAGCGCGATGTCGCCGAGCAGGGCAGGCGCCGGCGCCAGCTCGGGTCGTTGCTTGAACACCGGCTCCAGCGTCGCGCGCGCGCCGGGAAGGTCGCCGCTCGCGACCTGTGCGGTGGCGAGCCGATAGCGGATCGGCAGGTAGTCCTGGTCGAGCGCGAGCGCGGCGGCAAACTGTGCGCGCGCATCCGCCAGCCTGTTCTCGCGCAGCAGGTATACGCCCTTGAGGTATGGGAAGCGGCCATCGTCGGGCGCGACCGCGATCGCGTTGTCGATCGCGGCATGGGCCGCGGTCATCACGCCGAAGCGCGCGTAGTAGCCGGAGAGCTTGGCGAAGGCTTCGGCCAGGTAGATCCCGACCAAGTTGCCGCGCTCGGCCTCGAACTCCTTGCGGACGTCGAGCAGCACCTGGCGCTGGTTGGCCGGCAGGGCCGAGAGGTCGGGCTCCGGCATCGGCCGGATCGCGCCCTGGGCCAGTACGGTGGGAGCGCAGAAGAGGGCGCCGAGGAGTGCTGCGAGGGCGGTGCGACGGATCGGGAGCATGGCAAGACCGTTCGGGCGCCGGTTGGCGCGAAGCCGCAGAGTCTAGTTGCCGGCCATCCGGCGACCTGAATCCTTGCTGGGGCAGGCCCGCGGCCTGCGGCGGCAACCGCTGCGGCACCCGCATGGATGGGGTCGCGAGTCCCGCTAGGCTCGCCGACCATGGAGCAACCGAGCAACCAGTCCACGCCGCGATCGCAGCCCGAACCGGGGGCGGCCCGGCTCGGATTTCTCGCGACGCGGCGCTACGCGGCATACACGTGCGCGCACGCGCTGGGCGCGGTCGCCGACCATCTGGCGCTCGCCGCGCTGGTGGTGGCCGTGGCAGGGACGCTCGGCGCGCCGGCAAGTTCTGCCGGCATCGGACTGCTGCTCCCCGGGCTGGTCTTGCTGCTGCCCTTCGTCGTCCTGTCGGGGCCGGGTGGCGAGCTGGCCGACCGCCTCGACAAGGCCGTCCTGATCCGCAGGCTCAAGCTCGCGGAAGTCGCGATCGCGCTGCTCGCAGTCGTCGCGATCAAGCTCGGGTCGGTCGTTGGGCTGTCCGCGGCGCTGGCGGCCCTCGGGGTGCGAGCCGCGCTGTTCGGGCCGGTGAAACTCGCGATCCTGCCGCAGCAACTGCACCGCGACGACCTGCTCGACGGCACCGCGCTGGCGGTCGCCGCGACCGTGCTCGCGATCCTGGTCGGCGCAGGGCTCGGAACCTGGCTCGCGCCATCGCCGGGCGAGCTCGGTGCGGTCCTCGTGGCCGTTGCAGTCGCCGGATGGCTGGCCAGTCTCGCGATTCCGCCGGCGCAAGCCCGTGCGGCGCCTCCGTCCGCGAAGCCCGACGGCACTCTCGCCGCGACCTTTGCCGCGGCTGGCTGGATCGAGGTCGGGCGCCAGGTCGCGGTGCGCAACAGCGTGCTCGGCATCTCGTGGTTCTGGGCGCTGGGGGCGGTGCTGGTGGCGCTGGCGCCCGAGGCGCTCGCGGGTCGCATCGCGCCGTCGATCGCGCTCGCCCTCGGTGGCGCCGGGGTGCTGGCCGGGGCCATGCTGGCCGTCGCAGCCTCGCGGCGCGAGGTCGAGATCGGGCTCGTGCCGATCGGCGCGCTCGGCATCAGCCTCGCGGGGCTGGCCGGCTGGCTGGCGCTCGGCGCAGCGCCATCGCCCGCCAGCACCTTCGGCGCGATGGCCGCTCTGGCGAGCGTCGGTATCGCCGCCGGCCTCTACGTGGTGCCGCTCTACGGCCTGCTGCTGACGCGGCTGCCTTCTGCCCGCCTCGGTCGCGCGGTCGCCGCAAACAACATCGCCAATGCGCTGCTGATGGGGGTGGCCGGCGCCGCGGCCAGCGCGCTGCTGGCGGCTGGCGTGGGTCCGGGTGCGGTCCTGCTGGGCGCGGTGGTCACGAACGTGCTGGTCGCGGCGTATATCTTCACACTGGTCCCCGAGTTTCTGCTGCGCCTGCTGGCGTGGCTGCTGGCGAACGTGCTCTACCGGCTCGAGGTCCACGGGCGCGATCGGATTCCGGCCGAGGGCCCGGTGCTGATCGTCTGCAACCACGTCAGCTACATGGACGCGATCATCCTGCTCGGCGCGATTCCGCGGCCGACGCGCTTCGTCATGTACTGGAAGATCTTCGACCAGCCGCTGATGAAGTGGATCTTCCGCGCCGCGCGCGCGATCCCGATCGCCGGCCGCAGCGAGAACCCGGCGCTGATGGAGGCGGCCTTCGAGACGGTCCGCGCCGAGCTCGACGCCGGCGAGGTCGTCGGCATCTTCCCCGAGGGTGGGCTGACCCGCGACGGCGCGATCGCGCCGTTCCGGCCCGGCGTCGAGCGGATCCTGGCCGCGAACCCGGTGCCGGTGGTGCCGATGGCGCTGCGCGGACTCTGGGGCAGCCTGTTCAGCCGTCGCCACCGCTTCCCGATCCCGCGGCGCTTCCGCGCCCGGATCGCGCTGGTGATCGGCGAGCCGGTCCCGCCCGAACAGGCGACCGCGGCCTTCCTCGAGGAGCGGGTGCGCGAATTGCGGGGGGATTGGGCCTGAGGCGCTCGGGCGAGCCGTTCGTCTGACGGATCGGCTCTCTTGGGCTGACGAGACTGCAATCAAGGTCAAGAACGATTTGGGGCTCGCCTTCGGCCGTTGCCCGAGCAGGGGGTCAGTCGAAGCAATTGGAGCCCAGAGTCTTGTCGCACCTGATAGTGAAAGGGAACGACGGCTGTCGGTGCTGGCCCCCTAACACCGCCGCCGCGCGATCCTTCCGGGATCGCGCGGTCTTCCTCGTCGCGGCTGGCCAACGCTTCGGGCCGCGACACGGCCAGCGTCCATGCGGTTCTTCCGTTCGGCATCCATGCCTCACCCTCGCTCGTCGTCGCATGCGACGACGAGCTGCGACCTCGTGCTCGAACA
>CALDVP010000126.1 GCA_937924195.1 uncultured Lysobacterales bacterium | reverse complement strand
CATCAGTTCGACGAAGGCGGGCTCCGAGCCCGCGATGCGCTCGGCCAGCGCGATCGAGGCGTCGTTGCCGCTCTGCACGATCATGCCGTAGAGCAGGTCCTCGACTTTCACCCGGCTGCCGAGTTTGAGGAAGCTGGTGCTGCCGGTGGTTCCGGCGCCGCCGGTGCGCCACGCGTGCTCACTGATGACGACCTCCTCATCGAGCGCAAGCTTGCCGGCGCGGATCCAGTCTGCGGCGATGTACGAGGTCATGAGCTTGGTGATGCTGGCCGGTTCGACCTGCATGTCCGGGTCGCGCGAAGCGATGATGCGACCCGAGGCGAAGTCCATCAGCAGATAGCTGCGCGCCGCAATCTGCGGGGGCGCCGGCAGCGGCACGGGCTGGGCGATCGGCACCGGGTTCGGCGTCGGCGTCGGGGACTGGGCAGCGACGGGCAGGGTGGTCGCAAGAGCAAGGAGAACGGTCGTCAGCAGATTGCGCATCGGTGGATCGGGCTGGGGAGGGCGGGAAGGGAATAGGACCGGATCGCGCGGTCGCGAGCCGCCACGAGTGAGCACTCCGGCGAGCCGCCGGACCATCGGTCCGGGCGTTCGTCCCGGCCGGCACGTCCGCGGGTGAGACGCGGCCGCGGCTGTCACTCGGATACGTTGACAGGGATTGCCTGAATGCCGAGCGCATGAAGTCGCCGCTGCACCATCGCCGCGGTCTCGGTGTCGGCCAGCGGTCCGATGCGGACGCGCCAGATCGACCCGGTCAGGCGCCAATCGCGTTCGACCCGCACCGGCTCGATCGACTGGCCGCGGATCTCGCCGGCCAGGCGCTCGGCGTTCTCGCGCGAGCCGAAGGCCCCGGCCTGGAGCGTGGTCGCGGTCGGGGCCGGGGATGACGAACGCGGCGGGAGCGTCTGGCCGGTCGTTGCTGCTGCTTCGGCTGCCACTACCGAGGCCGGCCTCGCGCCTTCCCGGGGTGCCACCGTCGCGTGCATGCCCTTGGGGACGATCGCCTCGACCTCGACTCGGCCGGTGCCAGTACCAAGGATGCCGAGCCGCGCCGCGGCGGCATAGGAGAGGTCGATGATGCGGCCGTCGACGAAGGGGCCGCGGTCGTTGATGCGCAGCACCACGCTGCGGCCGTTGTCGAGGTTCGTGACCCGCGCGTAGGTCGGCAGCGGCAGCGTCTTGTGCGCCGCGGTCATCGCGTACATGTCGTAGGGCTCGCGCATGCTGGTGTGGCGGCCGTGGAACTTCTCGCCATACCAGCTTGCCATGCCGCGTTCGCGATAGCCTTTCGCGGTCGGTAGGACACGGTAGGTGCGCCCGAGCACCGTGTAAGGGGACTGGTTGCCATAGGCGGCCAGAGGCTCTGCGACCGGCACGGCGTCGGGAACGTCGCTGGTGTCGACCGGCTCGCGCGGCCCGCGGTCGCGCTCCTCCCATGGGGCCGGGCCCTCGCGCAGCGCCGGCGGCTGGCGCCGACGGGTCGTGGCGGTGTGGACGCCCGTGGGAGCCTTGCCGACGTGCCGGTGCGCCGGCTCGGCGGACGGGCGCGTGGCCTTGCCCGCGCAGGCCGCGAGCCCGACGGTCGCCGCGACGGCGACCAGGATCGGCACGAGTCGCCGAGTGACCACCGCCACGGGCTCAGCGCGCGGGGGCGCCCGCGCGGTACCGCTCGGCGATGGCCTGCGAGAGCTGGTGGACTGCCATCGCGTACAGCGGGCTGCGGTTGTAGCGCGTGATCACGAAAAAGTTCTGGTAGGTCACCCAGAACTCCGGCCCGGCATCCCCATCGAGCCGGACCAGGGTCGCGGGTGTCGCCGGATCGCGCGTCGCCGCGATCGGGAAGCCGGCGTCGGCCAACGCGCCGAGGTGGTGGATCGGGCGAAAGCCGTCGCGCTCGGGTTCGACCGCGCCTTCGGCGGCGATCGCGCGGTCGGTGACCGGGGCGCCGGGTTGCCAGCCGTGGTCGATGAAGTAGTTCGCCACCGACGCGAAGATGTCGGCATGGCTGTTCCAGAGGTCGATGCGGCCATCGCCGTCGCGGTCGACCGCCCAGGTGGCATAGCTTGTCGGCATGAATTGCGGCAGGCCCATCGCGCCGGCATAGGAGCCGCGGATCTCGCCGAGCGGCATCGGGAAGGTGCGGTCCGGCAGTAGCAGCAGACGCTTGAGCTCGCCGCGGAAGTAAGACGCCCGCGGCGGGTAGTGGAAGGCCAGCGTCACCAGCGCGTCGAGCGCGCGCCAGCTGCCGGTGTTGCCTCCGTAGCTGGTCTCGACCCCGATGATCGCGACGATCATCTCTGGCGGCACCCCGTATTCCGCCGCGATCGGCTCCAGCAGCGCGGCATGTTCGCGCCAGAAGGCCGCGCCCTGCGCGATCCGCGCCTCGGTCATGAAGATCGGCCGGTAGTCACGCCATGGCTTGGCCTCGGCCGGGCGGGTCATCGCCGCGATGATGCCGGGCTGCTTCTTCGCTTCATCGAGGATTGCGTTGATCCGCGCCTCGGTCAGGTCGGGACGGGTGGCGCGGGCTTCTGCGGCCAGCTCGCGCGCGAACTCGCGCTGGCCGGGGTGGGTCTCGGGAGCGGCGGGAACCTGCGGGACGACCGCACAGGACGCGAGGAGGGCGCCGGCGAGGAGCGCGGAGAGAGAACGTGTCATGTCGGTCAATCTACCAGCGCCGCCCGGTCGGGTCATTGGTGCCCGACGACGGTCGTCGGTGTCGCCAATTCCAGGTTCGCCCCGATCATCCGGCGCGTCGATGGGCGTGGATCGACATCAGGATGCCAAAGCCGGCGAGCTGCGTGACTGCCGAGGTGCCGCCGTAGGAAAGCAGCGGCATCGGCACGCCGACTACGGGCAGGAGGCCTGCGACCATGCCGCCGTTGACGACGACGTAGACCGCGAAGGTCAATGCAAGCGAACCCGCGACGAGGCGGCCCCAGGTGTCGCGGGCCTCGGTCGCGAGGTGGATCGAGCGGGCGACGATCACGATGTACAGCGCAAGTACCGCGAGCACGCCCACCAGTCCGAACTCCTCCGCCAGGACCGCGAAGATGAAGTCGGTCGTGTGTTCGGGCAGGAACTCGAGTTGCGCCTGGGTGCTCGCGCCCCAGCCTTTGCCCAGAAGCCCCCCCGAGCCGATCGCGATCTCGGCCTGGATGATGTTCCAGCCCGAGCCGAGCGGGTCCGAATGCGGATCGAGGAAGGTCATGATCCGCGCCTTCTGGTAGTCGACGAGGTAGGAATGCCAGAGCACCGGCGCGGCGAGTACCGCGGCCCCGGCGATCGAGCCGATCTGCCACCAGCGCATCCCGGCGAGGAACACGACGAAGACGACAGCGGCCAGCACCAGCGCCGCAGTACCGAAGTCGGGTTGCACCGCGATCAGGCCGATCGGTACCGCGGCGATCGCGGCGCATACGGCCAGTTCCCGCAGCGAAGGCGGCAGGACCCGCGCATGCAGGTACCAGGCCAGCGTGAGCGGCAAGGTCAGCTTTAGCAGTTCGGCCGGCTGCAGATGGAAGACGCCGAGATCGAGCCACGAGCGCGCGTGACGGCCGGTGCCAAAGACCGGAACGAGCAGCAGCAGCAGCAGCGAAACAGCGTAGAGCCACGGCGTCAGGCTGCGGAGCCAGGCCGGCGGCATCCGCGCCAGCACGTACAGCGCGGTGAAGCCGACGGTCAGCCGGAATCCCTGCGCGGCCAGCAGATCGGCATTGCCGCCGCTGGCGCCGTAGAGCACGCCAAGGCCGACCGCCGCCAGCAGCAACAAGGCGATGGTGAGGGTCGGGTCGAGGGTCGGCCGGCTCGCGAGCCGCGCCCACCAGCGCCGCGCACCCCGCTCGATCCGGGCCGCGATCGTGTTCATCGATCGTCCTCCCGTGGCGGTACCGGGTCAGCGACGTCCTCGCTGCCGAGATCCTCGCTCGGCTCCTCGGAGGCGGGCGCCTCTGGCGCACTCGGCTCCGCGTCCGCTCCTGCCAGGTCGGCCGCGCGGCGGTCGCTGCCCGCCGAATCGGCCGCCGGCACGACCGCGGCCGACGGAAGCGGTGGCTGGTCGAGGACGTAACGGCCCTCGATGATGGCTTCGGCGGCGCCGGGCACCAGCCACGCATCGAGGATGCGGCGCGCGATCGGGGCGGCCGAGCGCGAGCCACTCTCGGCCTGCTCGACGATCACGGCAAGCGCGATCGTCGGCGCCTCGGCCGGCGCGAAGGCGATGAACGAGGCGCGGTGGCGCAGATGCAACGGCAGTGGGCCGCGGCCGGCCGACGTGTCGCGCCGGCGCACGCGCTGGGCTGTGCCGGTCTTGCCGGCGATCCGGTAAGGCGCGCCTCGGGCGCTGGCGCGCGCCGTCCCGGTCGGCCCGTGCATGACCGCGAGCATCGACCGGTGCACGGCCTCGAGATGCGCGCGGCTCGAGACCACCGTCGCGCCGGGGGCTGGCGGGGGCACCGGTTCGAGTTCCCCGCCGAGGCGGCTCTGCACCGCGCGCAACAGGTGCGGCGGACGCGGCACCCCATCGATCGCGAGCGTGGCCGTCGCATGCGCCAGTTGCAGCGGCGTCACGACCCAGTAGCCCTGGCCGATGCCGGTCAGCACGGTCTCGCCCGGGAACCAGTCCTGATTGCGGACACGCCGCTTCCACTCGCGCGAGGGCAGCACGCCGCTGCTCTCGCCGGCGAGGTCGATGCCGGTCGGCGCTCCGAAGCCGAAAGCCGCGAGTTCCGCCGAGAGCCGCTTGATGCCGAGCTGGACCGCCAG
>CALDVP010000125.1 GCA_937924195.1 uncultured Lysobacterales bacterium | reverse complement strand
CCGTACCACGCAGGTCGCCGGCGGACTCGAGCATCCGTGGGGCTTCGAGTTCCTGCCCGACGGCCGAATCATCGTCACCGAACGCTCCGGCCGGGTGCGTCTGGTCGCACCCGACGGCACGCTCACGCCGCCGCTCGCAGGCGTGCCGCGCGTTCGCGCGCAGGGCCAGGGCGGAATGCTCGACGTCGCGCTCGATCCGGAATTCGCGACCAACTCCCGCGTCTGGCTGTGCTACAGCGAACCGGGCGACGGCGGCGCCAGCACCGCGCTCGGCCACGGCCGCCTCGACGGCAACGCCCTGCGCGGATTCACCGTCGTCTACAGCCAGCAGCCGAAAACCTCGGGGAATCTCCACTATGGCTGCCGCATCGTCTTCGACGAGGCCGACCACGTGTTCCTCGCGCTCGGCGACCGTTTCCGCCGCGACCAGGTGCAGGACCTCGGCAACGACTTCGGCAAGGTGATCCGCCTCAAGCGCGATGGCTCGATCCCGGCCGACAACCCGTATGTCGGCCGCGATGGCGCCCGACCCGGCATCTGGTCGCACGGCCACCGCAACATCCAGGGGGCGGCCTGGCATCCGCAGCGGCGCGAGCTGTGGACCGTCGAGCACGGCGCGCGCGGCGGCGACGAGATCAACGCGCCACGCGCGGGGCTCAACTACGGCTGGCCGGTCATCACCTATGGCCGCGACTACACCTTCCTGCGCATCGGCGAGGGCACCGCGAAGCCCGGCATGGAGCAGCCGCTGCACTACTGGGATCCGTCGATCGCCCCATCGGGCATGGCCTTTCATATCGCGGCGACGCTCGCGATCCCGGAGTGGCGCGGCAATCTCTTCATCGGTGGGCTCAAGGAACAGCGACTGTCACGACTCGAACTCGACGGCCAGCGCATCGTGCACGAGGAGCGCATCGACATCGCCGGCAACCAGCGAATTCGCGACGTGGTGATGGGTCCGGATGGTCACCTTTACGTCGCCACCGACGCGCCGGACGGGCGCATCCTGCGGATCGATCCGGCACGCTGAACAGCCGCCCGCGGAGCACGCCGACCGGGTGCTTGGCAAGCCTTGCAAGACGGCCCCGAGGCTGCGCTACGCTCATCGCGCCCACGCACGACGAACCAAACACGATCCTCCGCGCCATGCCTCGCGATCCGCGCAAGTCACCCCTGCCGGGCGACGCTCTGATGACGCCGAACGGCTGCGTCTATCGCGTCCTCGACCGCTTCGTCGCGGTGAACGGCCAGGGCGTCGAGCACCCCGGCGTCTACTGCAGCGTCGAGAATGAGGAGGGCGAGGAACGCGGTGCCTGCGTCGCGATGAGCGTGTTCGTTGCGAAGATGGCGCAGGCCGAGATCATCGAGCAGGCAGAAGACGGGGACGTCGACTGGTCCAAGGTCTCCCGTCTGCCCAACGAGAAGGTGATGCCTACGATGCGGCGCGAGCACGGCTACGACTGAGCGTCGTTCCGGCCGCCGGGCCACCGGCGACCGACCCAGATCGATCCCGCCAAGCGAATACTGACGACGAAGGGCTCGTCCCGGCCGATTCGTTCCACCGATCCATTGGCGTCGAGCACGAGATCGGCATCCCGCATCGCGACGTAGCCCTTTGGTTCCCGGCCACAGCCGCCGTCGCAGCGACGCGGACGCCCAGCCGCACGGCGGACGTGCGCGCGCCTGCGCGCCGATGCAGTCCGACTAAAGCCACGACGGCAGGTGCGCCGCGATCCATTCCTTGAACTCGGTGCCGAAGAAGACCAGGAGATACACGATCAGCGCGAAGTAGGCCAGCGTCACGAGGCCCCAGAAGACCGCGACCGCGTACATCAGGCCATCGCGCTCGATCACCGCGACCGCAGCACACGCGACGACCAGCGCCGGCAGCATGTTGTTGAAGGGAATTCCGCCCATCGGGATCGCGAGTAGCAGCCCGCCCGCGACCGCGAACCAGCCGGCGATCCGATGGCCGCGCTCGCCGTCGGTCAGGTGCGTCATCCGTGTGCGCGTGAAGCGCTGCGTGAAACCGACCAGCCAGCGCATCGCGCCAAGCAGCCGCCCCCAGGCCTTCGCGTCGAGCTGCTGCCGGCGGATCCGATCGGGCAGCCACAACGTCGGACGACCGCGCGCCATCTGCCAGCCGATGCCGGCGAGCACCAGCCCCCCGCCGACCGCGAGCGGCCCGAGCGAGACCGGCTGCATGAACGGAAGGCACAGCACCAGCAGCGCCATCGCGATGCCGTCTCGACCGAGCGCATGGAACACGCTACCGAAGTCGAGCGGTCCCTGGTTCGCTCGCTCGACGCACTCGGCGAGGTGCTGAATCAGGACCTGATTGCTCATCGGCGCGAGATTCCGGATTGTGAGAGGCGCGAGATTGTCGCGATCGCCGCGCCCTCAGTCGAGGAATTCACGCCTGAGGTCGACGGTCGAACGCTGCCCGAGGTGAGGCGCCGCGCGCTCGAGCCACTCGGAGGCCGCCTCGCGACCGCGGTCGCGGAGCAGGCTCAGGAAGCGCCAGTCGGGCGCGAGCTTCGAGGCCGCGCCGAACTCCGCGAGGTGCGCGTCGGCCGCAATCGCGTGGACCAGGATCTTGCGGTAGTGACGCGCCGCTTCGGGCACGAGCATCCCGCCGTCGAGCAGACGACCGACGAACTCGATCGCACGCAGCTCGGCCAGCAGCGGCGCATTGAACGTGATCTCGTTGGTGCGGTCGGCGATCTCGACCGGCGTGCGCGGCACCCGCTCGCGCGCGATCGGGTTCAGCAGCACCAGCAGAACGTCGTTCGGCCGGGTGCGATGAAATAGCGGGAACAGCGCCGGATTGCCGCGATAGCCGCCGTCCCAGTAGGACTCGCCGTCGATCTCGACCGCGCGGAACAGGTTCGGCAGGCAGGCCGAGGCGAGGACGTGGTCGACGTCGAGCTCGGCGGTCTCGAAGATTCGGACCTTGCCGCTCCGGACGTTCGTCGCGCAAACGAAGAGCTTGGCTTGCGTGCAGGCCCGGACCTTCGCGAAGTCGATCGTCTCGGCGAGGATCCCGCGCAGCGGATTGACGTCGAGCGGGTTGAACTGATAGGGCGAGACCGTGCGCGCCACGCCATCGATCCACCAATGCGCAAGCGCGCGCTGCACTGCGCGAAATGGCGCGCCGGGCACGATGCCGGCGAGCCGTCGCGGGCCAAAGCGGCTGATCCGGCGCCAGAAGTCGTGCAACTTCTCGCGCGCGCCCTCGCGGCCGCCCTCGACCAGACCGGCCGCCAGCACGCAGGCATTCATCGCGCCGGCACTGGTGCCGCAGATGCCATCGAACGAGAGCCACTCCTCCTCGAGCAGACGGTCGAGGACGCCCCACGTGAATGCGCCGTGCGCGCCGCCACCCTGCAGCGCGAGATTGATCGCCTTCGGTTCGCGTGGGGCCCGTGCGCCCATGGTCGTTTCTCCGTGCCGCCGGGGCGTGGCGGCTGGCGCGCCTATACTGACGCGATGCCGTATCGCGCGCTCTACACGCTCGCCATGTATCTGCTGACGCCGGTGATCCTGTATCGACTGGCGGTGCGAGGCCTGCGCTACCGCGAATACCTTGCGCGCTGGAAGGAGCGCTTTGGCTTCTTCCCGGACCCGGGCCTCACGCAGCCGATCTGGGTGCACGCGGTGTCGATGGGCGAGGTCAACGCGGCGGCGCCTTTGATCGACGCACTGATGCGGCGGCACGCAGGCAAACCCTTCGTGATCACGACCGTGACCCCGACCGGCTCGATGCGCGTCGAGAAGCTCTACGGCGGCCGCGTGTTCCACGTCTACCTGCCCTACGACCTGCCAGCATCGGTGCGGCGTTTTCTCGACCGCGTGCGGCCCGGGCTGGCCGTGATCATGGAGACCGAGATCTGGCCGAACCTGTTTTTCGCCTGCCACGACCGCCAGATCCCGATCGTGATGGCGAACGCTAGGCTCTCCGAGCGCTCCTTGCGCGGTTACGGTCCGGTTCGACCTTTGGCCCGCCGGGCGATCCGGCGCGCTGCGCACGTCGCCGCGCAGTCCCAGCCGGATGCCGAACGACTGGCCCGTCTCGGTGCCAACCGGCACCGGCTCAGTGTCGCCGGAAACACCAAGTACGACATGCAGGTGCCCGCGGGGCTCGACGTCGAGGGCGCGCGCCTGCGCGAGAGCTGGGGCAACGGCCGTCCGGTCTGGATCGCGGCGAGCACCCATGAAGGCGAGGAGATTGCAGTGCTCGAGGCCCACGCCCGCGTGCTGCGGCGGTTCCCGGACGCACTGCTGCTGTGGTCGCCGCGCCACCCCGAACGCTTCCGGCAAGTCGCGCAACTGTGCCGCCAGTTTGGATTCGAGACCGCCACGCGCTCCGACGATGGCGCCGGACGGCCGGGCATCCAGTGCTTCGTCGGTGACACGCTGGGCGAATTGCTGCTGTTCTACGCCGCCGCGGACGTGGCCTTCGTCGCCGGCAGCCTGCAGCCGAACATCGGCGGGCACAACGTTCTCGAGCCGGCCGCGCTCGGCAAGCCGGTACTGGTGGGTCCGGAGATGTTCAATTTCGAGGAGGTCACCGCGACGCTCGAGGCCGCCGATGCGATCGTCCGCGTCCACGATGCCGCGACGCTCGGAGACGCGGTCACCCGGCTGTTCGCGCACCCCACGGAGGCGCGCGCGATCGGCGGGCGGGCGCTGCGGGTGTTCCTCTCCGAAGGCGGTGCCGTCGACCGCGTGATGGCGATCATCGACGCCGTCCTCGAGGGTGCGACCCGGCCGAACGGCGCGGCCGCGCCGATCCCCGAGGCCTCGCGGGGCTGACGAGATCAGCTGGCGAGCCGCCGGCCTGACCGCACCCGCAGAGGAAGAGGCGGCCCGTGCGCTTCCTGCGGCGCGAGCCCGCCAGGCATCCGGACGCGGACCACCCGCTCAATCACGTGCCCGATCGTCCCGGGTTCGCCGGTGCATCTCCGGCCGCCCGTCGAGCGCCGGAAATCCACAGGTCGTCAGTCGAGCAGCGCGTTGACACCCTCGAGATCGGCGAGGCTGATGACGCCGGCCGCCTGCTTGAGACCCAGACCGGCGAGGATGAAGTTGTGGCGGGCGCGGGCATACTCGCGCTGCGCGGCGAAGAACTGCTGCTGCGAGAGCAGCACGTCGACGATCGTACGCGTGCCGACCTCGAAGCCGGCCTCGGTCGCCTCGAGCGCGCTCTGCGCCGACACCAGCGCCTGACGCCGCGCGGACACTTCGCTCATGCCGGCCTCGACCGCACGGTACGCGTTTCGGACTTGGCGCGTCGTCGCACGCGTCGCCTGCTCGAGCGCGCCCTGGGCCGCATCGCGCTGGGCGACGGCCTGGCGCGTCTGCGATTGGATCAGACCACCCTGGAAGATCGGCACGGTCAGGTTCAGCGAAATCACGGGACCTTCGTTGGCGCTGCGAGCCGGCACCTGGTTCGTGGCGAAGCTCTGGAAGCCCCAGGTCGCACCCTTGCTCCAGAGGATTTGGGCCCCGAGGCTCGGCAGGTGCCCGGCCTTGGCAGTCCGGATACCCGCCTCGGCGGCCTCTAGCGCGTGGCGCCGCGCGACCACCGCTGGGCTGCGATCGAGGGCGACGCGGACCCACTCGTCCGGATCGGCCGGCTCGGGCGCGGCCAACGGGATGTCGTCGCGCAGGCGCTCGATCGAGGCGACCGGCGAGCCGGTCAGTTCGGCGAGCGCCTCGAAGGCATCGTCGAGCGCATTCCGCGCGAGGATCGCGCCGGCACGCGCCGCGTCGGCGCTGGCGCGCGCTTCCTGCACGTCGGTGATCGCGGTCAGCCCGACCTCGAAGCGCTGCTCGGCCTGCTCGAGCTGCCGCGTCAGGGCCTTTTCCTGAGCCTCGGCGGCCTCGAGGTTCGCCTGCGCGGTCAGTGCGTCGAAGTAGGCCTGCGCAACTCGGGTGAACAGCGCGTTCAGTGCCGACTCGTAGTCGGCATCGGCCTGCGAGGCCTGGGCACGCGCGCCGGCGAGCCGGGTGTAGTTCTGGTGGTTGTAGATCGATTGCTGCAGTGACAGCGAATACTGGCGCCCGCGGGTGTCGATGTTGCCGGCGACCGGCCCGAAGCGAACGGTGCCATCCGGCTGCGGAAAGGCCTGGAAGCTCTCGGTATCGCGGTTGGTGTCGGTGAACGACGCGGTGCCGCCGATGTTCGGCAGCAGGCTCGCGCGTGCCTGCGGCACGACCTCGCGTTGTGCAAGTCGCTGCGCTTCGGCGGTCTGGAGCTGCGGATCGCTCGATCGCGCGCGCTCGTAGACCGCGATCAGGTCGGTCGCTTGGGCCGGGTCGACCGCGATCAGCAGCGCGGCGGCGAGCAGGGAGAGCTTCGGGGCAATGCGCATCGATAACCTCGTGGCGTGATCTCGGAAACCCAGGCTTGCGGCCGAAGGCGACCGCGCAATCAGTCCCAACTGCGGACCCGGAGCCACCGATTCAAGCGTCGCAGGGCCCGTTCGCCCCGGGGCCGCTCAGAACAGGAAGGCGCGCGGCGGCTCGGCGTGGATCAGGTATTTCAAGTCGGTCTCGAACAGACTGTCCTCGATATACCGATCATCGGCGACACGGGTGACCAGCACCGCCTCCTGGACCGGCGAGGCGCCCCGGACGACGAACAGCCGCCCGCCAACCGTCAGCCAGTCGCGGAAGCGTCCCGGGATCTCGTGTACGGCGCCGGTGACGGCGATCACGTCGAACCGGCGACCAGGCTCCCAGGCGCGAACGGCGTCACCGGCCGCGACCGCGACGTTGGTGAAACCGGCGCCGGCCAGGCGCAGACGCGCGGCTTCGGCGAGGTCGGCATGGATCTCGACGCTGACCACGAAGCAACCCAGTCGGGCCAGGCAGGCCGTGACGAAACCGCTGCCGGTGCCGATCTCGAGCACTGCGTCGGTCGGCTCGACCGCGAGCGCCTGCAGCAGCCGGCCCTCGACGATCGGCCTCATCATCGACTCGTCGTGACCGATCGGCAGCTCGACGTCCGCGAAGGCCAGCCGACGGTAGCGCGACGGCACGAAATCCTCGCGACGCACGTCGCGCAGGACCCCGAGGACGCGCTGATCCAGGACCTCCCACGGTCGGACCTGCTGCTCGATCATGTTGAAGCGGGCGCGTTCGAAGTCGAGGCTCATGGGGATGACCGACCGATGGTCGAAACGGGATCGAAAAGGCTAGTGTCACAGCGGAACCGGAGCAACCGCCAGTTTCAAGTCGAGGGCGTCCTCGGGCGAGTGCCGGAAGTCACCGGCACCGGCTGACGATCGGCCGTGCACGCCGCGGCTCCGTCCCGTTCCGTGAATCTTGGACCACGCCGGTGGACCGGGCCTTGACTCACGGCAAATCCGCGCTCCAGGGCCGGCCAGCCTTCACCCCAGCGCGTAGCCGAACTGTTGGCGGAACTGATCGGCGAACTCGGCGTGATCGAAGCGC
The DNA here is from genome assembly GCA_937924195.1 of uncultured Lysobacterales bacterium. Lineage (GTDB taxonomy): Bacteria > Pseudomonadota > Gammaproteobacteria > Xanthomonadales > Ahniellaceae > UDEA-SF1. The sequence continues at coordinate 4,308 of CALDVP010000125.1, read as the reverse complement.
TGGTTCTGGGTACCGGGATGCTCGATCTTGAGCGCGCCCATCAGCGAGGCGATGCGGCCGACCGTAGCGAGGTCCATGTCGCGCATCAGGCCGTAGATCAGGCCGGCCCGGTAGGCGTCGCCGCAACCGGTCGGATCGGTGATCCGGCGCTCGGCGGCCGGCGGAATCTCGATCGTCTCCTTGCGGGTGTGGATCAAGGAGCCCTTCGGCCCGCGGGTCACGATGTAGGCGCTGACCCGCTCGGCGATCTCGCGCTCGCTCCAGCCGGTGCGCTGCTGAAGCAGCTGCGACTCATAGTCGTTGACGGTGACGAAGTCCGCCTGCTCGATGAACGCGCGGAACTCGGCGCCATCGAAGAGCGGCATCGCCTGACCCGGATCGAAGATGAACGGAATGCCTCCCTCGGCCAGCTCGCGTGCGTGCCGCAGCATCGCCTCGCGCGTATTCGGCGCGACGATGCCGAAGCTGGCGTCCTCGATGTCCGTGATCGACAGGTCGACCGACCGCACCATCGCGCCGGGATGGAAGGCGGTGATCTGGTTGTCGTCGAGATCGGTCGTGATGTAGGCCTGCGCCGTGTACAGGCCCTCGATCTCGCGCACGTGGTCGAGCCGGATGCCGCAGCGCTCGAAATGCTCGCGGTAGGGGCCGAAGTCCTGCCCGACCGCCGCGACCGTGATCGGATCGTCGCCGAGCAGGCGCAGGTTATAGGCGATGTTGCCGGCGCAACCCCCGAACTCGCGCCGCATCCGCGGCACCAAGAACGCGACATTCAGAATGTGCACCTGGTCCGGCAGGATGTGGTTCTTGAACTGGTCCTGGAAGACCATGATCGTGTCGTAGGCGAGCGAACCGGAAATCACGCAGGACATCGGTGGACCTTGGCAAGTGGCCGGGCGGCCGGGATCCGATAGTGTAGGGGCCCGGAAGCCGCGCCGGCGGGACGGCGGGACGGTCATGCGCCGGGGCCCGTGCCCTCGTGCCGACCCGGTGGACACCACGGCTCGCGTTCCCGAGCACATCGCGGCGCGCGGCGGGGGCGGCGCCGGGAAATCCAGTCGATGCGCGCCGATTCCTGACCCGGCCGATCGCCGGCGAACCACCACCCCGGATCGCATGTCCGGTTTCGGCGCTAGCCTCCGTACCATCGGGCGCATCACAAACAGGGATCTGGAACATGTCCATCGCTCTCGCCGTTGGCAGAACCTGCCGCGCACTCGTCGCGCTCACCCTCTCGCTGCTGCTGCCAACGACCGCAGCCGCCAGCCGCATCGATTCCGGCCTCTGGGAGTTCTCGGTCGAGCACCTGCAGGCCGATGGCGAACTCGGCCAGGCGATGGCCGAGATGCGGCGCCAAATGGAAGCGATGCCGCCGGAGGCACGCCGGATGATGCAGGAGATGCTCGGCGCGCAGGGCATGGGGATCGATGCCGGCGGCACCATTCGCCTGCGCGTCTGCGTCACGCCCGAAGACATCGCCGACCAGGAATTTCCAACCGAGGTCGACGACTGCAGATACCACTTCATCGAGCGGCGCGGCAATCGCCTGCGCGCCCGGATCGAATGCACGGACGAGGGACGCACACGCGGCGAGGGGGACATCGAGATCGTCGACCGCCGCGAGTGGAAAAGCCGTTTCGAGGTCGAAACCCGCGTCGACGGGCGCCCGACGCAGATGACCTTGGCCCAACATGCGCGCTGGCTCGGCCGCGACTGCACCGGCGCAATGCCACGCTGAGCAAGCGACGCGCCGGGCTTGGACGACACGACCCGACGCCGACGGGCCGCGGACCTTGCACCATCGCCCGTGTCCAGCACCCAGCGGGGCGACCGCCCCTGCGCCGCGTCCGGCTGCGGTGATCCGGGCGCGGTCTGCTCATCCGGGTGGCGTCAGCCGCCCAGTCGCTCCCGAAGCAGCCGGTCGAGCGCGACCGGGTCGGCCTGGCCGCGGGTCGCGCGCATGACCTGGCCGACGAACCACCCGAGCACCTTGGTATCCCCGGCGCGGTACTGCGCAACCGGCTTCGGGTTCGCGGCGAGGATCGCGTCGATCTGGGCCGCCAACTGCGCGTCGTCGCGGATCACGGACAGCCCGCGCGCCGCGATGATCGCGGCCGCGTCGCCCTCGCCGGCCCACATCGCTGCGAACACGTCCTTGCCGACCTTCTGCGAGATCCGGCCGGCCTCGATCTCGCCGATCAGCCCGGCCAGCGCCTCGGGCCCGACCGGCGACTCGGCGATCGGGATCTGCGCCGCGTTGAGCGCGGCCGCGAGCTCGCCGGCGATCCAGTTCGCGACGGTCTTCGCGCGCTTCGGCTCGGGCCCGCCGAGCGCGGCGAGCGCAGCCTCGAAGTACTCGCTCGTCGCGCGGTCGGCGGTGACGAGGTCGGCGTCGTAGTCGGACAGATCGAGCTCCCGGCGATAGCGCGCGCGCCGCGCGTCAGGAAGTTCCGGCAGCGCTGCCGCGAGCGCGTCGATCTCGGCCTCGGTCAGTACCAGCGGCGGCAGGTCGGGGTCCGGGAAGTAGCGGTAGTCGTGCGCCTCCTCCTTGCTGCGCAGCGCCCGCGTCTGGTGGCGGGTCTCATCGTAGAGCCGGGTCTCCTGGCGGATCTGGCGACCGGCCTCGAGCTCGCGGATCTGGCGCTCGATCTCGTACTCGACCGCCTTCTCGACGAAGCGGAAGGAGTTGAGGTTCTTGATCTCGCAGCGCGTGCCGAGCGGCGCATCGGGGCCGGGCCGCACCGAGACGTTCGCATCGCAGCGGAACGAGCCCTCCTGCAGGTTCCCATCGCAGATGCCGAGCCAGGTCACGAGCCGATGGATCGCACGCATCGCAGCCGCCGCCTCGGCCGCCGAATGCAGGCAGGGCGTCGTGACGACCTCGATCAGCGGCGTGCCGGCGCGGTTGAGATCGATCGCGGTCGCGCCGTGAAAGGCATCGTGCAGGCTCTTGCCGGCGTCTTCCTCGAGGTGCGCGCGCACGAGCTCGACGCGGACCGCGCGCCCGTCCTCGAGGCGCGCGGTGATGGCGCCACCCGTGACGATCGGGTGCTCGTACTGCGAGATCTGGTAGCCCTTCGGCAGGTCCGGGTAGAAGTAGTTCTTGCGCGCGAACTCCGAGCGCCGCGCGACCCGGCTGCCGACCGCGAGCCCGAAGCGCACCGCCATCCGCACCGCCTCGGCGTTCGGCACCGGCAGCGTGCCCGGCAGCGCCGCATCGACGAGGCCGACCTGCGCGTTCGGCTCGGCGCCGAAGGCGGTCGACGCGCCCGAGAAGAGCTTGCGCTGCGTCGCGAGCTGGACGTGCAGCTCGAGCCCGATCACTGCCTGCCACGCGCTCACCGGAAGCCCTCCGGCATCGCGCGGTGCCAGTCGCTCGCCCGCTCGAGCGCCGCGGCGGCGGCCAGCAGCCGACCTTCCGCATAGGCCGGCGCCGCGAGCTGGAGTCCGACCGGGAGCCCGTCGACGAAGCCCGCCGGCACCGAGATCGCCGGCAGACCGGCGAGGTTGACCGCGACCGTGTTGACGTCAGCCGCGTACATCGCGAGCGGGTCGGCGGTCTTCTCGCCGATCCGAAACGCGACCGTCGGCGCGGTCGGGCCGGCGAGGAGGTCGACGCCGGCGAAGGCGCGGGCAAAGTCGTCGGCGATCAGCCGGCGCACACGCTGGGCCTGGCGGTAGTAGGCGTCGTAGTCCCCGGACGAGAGCACGAAGGTGCCGAGCAGGATGCGGCGCTTGACCTCCGCGCCGAAGCCCTCGGCGCGGGTCCGGGTGTAGAGGTCGGCGAGGTCGGCCGGATCGGCGGCGCGATGCCCAAAGCGAACGCCGTCGTAGCGCGCGAGGTTCGACGACGCCTCGGCCGGCGCGATCACGTAATAGGCCGGGATCGCGTGGACCAGCGTCGGCAGCGCGACGTCGACGAGTTTCGCACCCACCGCTTCGAGGCGCGCGAGCGCCTCGCGCACCTGCGCCGCGACAACCGGATCGACGCCGTCGCCGAACCACTCGCGGACCACGCCGATCCGGCGCCCGGCGACCCCCTCGCCCAGCGCGGCGATGTAGTCGTCTACGGGGCACGGATTAGAGGACGGATCGCGCGGATCATGGCCCGCGATTGCGGCCAGCGCCAGCGCGCAGTCGGCTGCCGAGCGGGCCAGCACGCCGGCCTGGTCGAGGCTCGACGCGAAGGCGATCATGCCGAAGCGCGAGACGCGGCCGTAGGTCGGCTTGAGACCGGTGATGCCGCAGAACGCGGCCGGCTGGCGCACCGAGCCGCCGGTGTCGGTGCCGGTCGCGACCGGCACCACG
>CALDVP010000124.1 GCA_937924195.1 uncultured Lysobacterales bacterium | reverse complement strand
TACGCCTTGAACTCACCGCCAAAACGCTCCGCCCCCACCTTCGTCAACGCCGCCGTCAGCGTCGTCTTCCCGTGGTCAACGTGTCCAATCGTGCCCACGTTCACGTGCGGCTTCTTGCGCTCGAACTTTTCCTTGGCCATGGCTAGCAACTCGCGAGTGAAGGATGAAGGATTGGGGGAACGCCACCGTCGGCGTGGTGCTCACGACTGGAATCGAACCAGCGACCTCTTCCTTACCAAGGAAGTGCTCTACCGACTGAGCTACGTGAGCGCCTGCTGCCGGCGGACAGTGGACTGACGACCCGATCGGGAGACCAGTCCGCTTTCAACCGGATGCCGCGCGGTGACGACCGACTGCTGACACTCCTGACCGGTACCTCAACTACAACTACTGGAGCGGGAGACGGGAATCGAACCCGCACAATCAGCTTGGAAGGCTGAGGTTCTACCATTGAACTACTCCCGCCCTTGGAGCCCGCCCGCCAGAGCGGGCGTCGGAAGCGGATCGGCGCATCCTGCACCGTCCTGAACGATCCGCGGCGCTTCGCGTCACGGACCCGGGATCGCTCCCGGCGATCCCGTCGAACCAGACGGTGGTTCTCACCACCTCCCGGCTCGGCTCCGACCACATGCTCCACCATTGGCACGCGACCGGAATCATCACTCTCTCTGGTGGAGGGAGGTGGATTCGAACCACCGAAGGCGTAAGCCAGCAGATTTACAGTCTGCCCCCGTTGGCCGCTTGGGTATCCCTCCAGAACGGAGCCGCGCATTGTCGCGGCAACAGGCGCCCCGCGTCAATGCCGCCCCGACGGGGGGCTCCGCGACATCGCCAGGGCCATTCATACGTTGAATCGGAAGTGCAGCACGTCGCCCTCCTGGACGAGGTAGTCCTTGCCCTCCAGCCGCAGCCGACCCGCGTCGCGGGCGCCCGACTCGCCCCCGAGTCGAATGAAGTCGTCATACGCGATGGTCTCGGCACGAATGAAGCCGCGCTCGAAGTCGGTGTGGATCACCCCGGCCGCCTGCGGGGCGGTCGAGCCCATCGGCACGGTCCAGGCCCGCACCTCCTTCTCGCCGGCGGTGAAGTAGGTCTGGAGCCCCAGCAGGCGGTAGGCGGCGCGGATCAGCCGATCGAGTCCCGGCTCCGCCAGACCCATGTCGGCCAGGAAGGCGCCCTTGTCGGTGTCGTCGAGCTGGGCCAGTTCCTCCTCGATCGCGGCGCAGACCGGCACCACCTCGGCGCCTTCGGCCGCTGCGCGCGCGCGCACCGCGTCGAGATACGGGTTGTCAGCGAAGCCGTCCTCGCGGACGTTGGCGACATAGAGCACCGGCTTCATCGTCAGCAGGAACAGATCCCGGATCGCCTGCCGCTCCGCGACATCGAGGCCTAGGCTGCGGGCTGGCTTCCCGGCATCGAGATGGGCTCGCACCCGGGACAGCACTTCGCGTCTTGCGCATGCGTCCTTGTCCCCGGCCTTGGACGCCTTCTCGGCGCGCGTCAGCGCCCGCTCGACCGTCTCGAGGTCGGCCAGCGCGAGCTCGGTGTCGATGGTCTCGATGTCGGCGATCGGGTCGATGCGCCCGGCGACGTGCACGATGTCACTGTGCTCGAAGCAGCGCACCACGTGCGCGATCGCATCGACCTCGCGGATGTGGGCCAGGAACTTGTTGCCGAGGCCCTCGCCCTGCGCCGCGCCGGCGACGAGCCCGGCGATGTCGACGAACTCGATCGTAGTCGGGATGACTCTCTGCGGCTTCACGATGGCCGCGAGAGCCGCGAGGCGCGGATCGGGGACGGGCACCACCCCGACGTTGGGGTCGATCGTGCAGAACGGGAAGTTGGCCGCCGGGATGCCGGCACGGGTCAACGCATTGAAGAGAGTGGACTTGCCGACGTTCGGCAGTCCGACGATGCCGCATTTGATGCCCATGACCAGGATCCCAGATGGAGGAGAGTTATGGAGTGAAGCCTTCGCCGGCGGCCCGCCCCGGCGAAAGCCCGCCCCGTCAGGCCGGCCCGCCGCCCGCCGAGGCGTCGCGCGCGGTCCGGGTGTGGAGCCGCTTGGTCGCCTCGGCCAGCTTCCCGGCCGCGGCCAGCGGCATCACGTCGAGCGCCTCGTCGATTGCGCGCCGGATCGCAAACTCGTCGTCGACCCCAGGCCGTCCGAGCACCCATGACGTGACACGGTCCTTGTGGCCTGGGTGGCCGATACCAATGCGCAGGCGATGGAAGCGGCCGTGCCCGAGCTGGCGGATGATGTCGCGGAGTCCATTCTGGCCGCCGTGGCCGCCGTCGAACTTGAGCCGCGCCGCACCCGGGTCGAGATCGAGCTCGTCATGGACGACGAGGGCCTCCTCGGGATCGATCCGGTAGTAGCGCAACATCGCGGCGACCGCGCGACCACTCTCGTTCATATAGGTCGTCGGGCGCGCCAGCCATACCGTCTCCTCGCCGATCCTCCCCTTGCCGACCTCGGCATGCAGCTTCGGATCGCGGCCCAGCGCCGCACCGGCACGATCCGCGAGCGCGTCGAGAAACCAGCACCCGGCGTTGTGCCGGGTGCGGGCGTACTCGGGGCCCGGATTGCCGAGACCGATCACGAGGCGAAGAGGCTGCATCGGCGGCGGACCGGTTCCTGGGTAACCCGCCTCGACGGCATGCGTCGCGACGGGAGTCGACACGATGGACAAGGACGGTCGGCGCGCGGGACGCACCGACCCACGGCGTCGCGATCGATCCGGACCGCGGCCGGACCCGGCGCGACGGAAGGCGAAAGACGCACGGCCGAAGGCTGCCCGCAGCCTCCAGCCGCGGCCAACAATTACTTCTTGCCGCCCTTGGTGGGCGCGGCCGCCTTCGCTGGAGGAGCGCCCTTCGCGGCGGCCTTTGCCGGCGCCTTGCCCGCCGGCGCCTTGCCCGCCGGCGCGGCCGCTTCCGCTGCCGGCGCGGCGATCTCGACGTCCTCCTTGACTTCGCGCGCGATCGCGACCGCGAGGTCGGTCTCCTTGTGGCCCGGACGCAGGCCCGCAAGCTTGACGCCCTCGGGCAGCTTCAGGTCGGATAGGTGCACGATGCCGCCGACCGGCAGCTCGGACAGATCGACTTCGATGAACTCCGGCAGGTGCTTCGGCAGGCACAGCACCAGGACGTCATTGAGTTCATGCGTGACCACGACGCCCGAGGTCTTGCCAGCCGGCGACTTCTCCTGGCCGACGAAGTGCAGCGGCACCTTGAGGCGAACCTCCTCGGTCTCGCTGACGCGCTGGAAGTCGACGTGCAGGATCTGCGGCTTGAAGGGGTGGCGCTGGAGGTCGCGCAGCAGGACCTTCTGCACGTCGCCCTTGACCGACAGGTCGAGGATCGCCGAGTAGAACCACTCGTTCTGCGCCACGTGCCAGAGCGTGTTGTGCTCGATCTCGATCGCGCGCGGCGCGAGGCCGCCGCCGTAGACGATCGCCGGGACCTTCCCGGAGCGACGCAGGCGGCGGCTCGCACCCTTGCCCGCGTCATTGCGGAACTCGACCGCAATCTCTCGTTTCGTTGCCATGTGGATACACCTTGCTGGAATGGACCGCCTCACGGCGGCGTTGCGCCCTCCCGCGACCAGGAGGGCTGTGGGCGTCGGCTTCCGGATGCCTTCAGTCGACGTAGAGCGAACTGACCGACTCGCCGTAGGCGATGCGACGCATGGTCTCGGCGAGCAGGTCGGCCACGCCGAGCTGGCGGATGCGTTGGCAGGCGCGTGCCGCCTCGGACAGGATGATCGTGTCGGTGACCACGAGCTCATCGAGCTCGGAGGCCTCGAGGTTCGAGATCGCCGGGCCCGAGAGCACCGGATGCGTGCAGTAGGCCACGACCTTGCGCGCGCCATGGCGCTTCAGCGCCGCGGCCGCCGCGCACAGGGTCCCGGCGGTGTCGACGATGTCATCGACCAGCACGCAGACCTTGCCGGCGACGTCGCCGATGATGTTCATCACGGTCGCCTCGTTGGCGCGCGGTCGGCGCTTGTCGATGATCGCGAGATCGGCGTCGTCGAGGCGCTTGGCGAACTGGCGCGCCCGCACCACACCACCGACGTCGGGCGAGACCACGATCAGGTCCTTCGGCCCGTGGTGGCGCCAGATGTCGGCGAGCAGCACGGGCGAGGCGTAGACGTTGTCGAGCGGGATGTCGAAGAAGCCCTGGATCTGGTCGGCGTGCAGGTCGACCGTCAGCACCCGGTCGGTCCCGACCGCCGAGATCATTTTCGCCGCGACCTTGGCCGTGATCGGTACCCGAGCCGAGCGCGGGCGGCGATCCTGGCGGGCGTAGCCGACGTACGGGAGGACCGCGGTGACGCTGGCAGCCGAGGCGCGCTTGAGCGCGTCGATCAGCACCAGCAGCTCCATGAAGTTGTCGGCGGTCGGCGCCGAAGTCGGCTGGATCACGTAGACCTCCTGCCGGCGCACGTTCTCCTCGATCTCGACCGCGACCTCGCCGTCGCTGAATCGGCCGACCTGGGCCTTGCCGAGCGGCACCCCGAGCTCGCGGCAGATCGAGAGCGCGAGCGGACGGTTGGCGTTGCCAGAGAAGATCAGGATGCCTTCGGAGTTCACGGGCCCACCCGGTTCGAACATGCCGTCAGGAGCGACGACCTCGCCGCGCCCGATCGGACACCGGCAAGGTCATCGGCGAATCGTTGGCTGGGGCGGCTGGACTCGAACCAACGAATGCGGGAATCAAAATCCCGTGCCTTACCAACTTGGCGACGCCCCAGCATGGAAGCCGGATCGACCATCCTGACCGATCCGCATCTCGTGGCCGCGGGCCAAGCCCGTCACCACGTGCGCAAGGCGCCTTCGCGCCTCGCGAGCGAGGCGTCCTGCCTCGCCTGTGATCCTTTGCGATCCCTCAACTCGGGATCGACCATCCAGGCCGACCCGGACCGCCCAGGCGCGGCCTCGCGCCCGCCGCTCCCCCAGTCGACCGGGCTATTCGGAGGATCGCTCGACCTCCGCCAGCAGCGGTGACCGATCGACTCCCCGAACCGACCATGCCCGCCAGGGCGCAGGGCAACGAGCCACGATGCCATCACCGACCGAGGCCGAGGCCACCTCGATGAAACAGCACCCACCGCTGCCGGTCAGCCGCGCCTCACCGAAACGCGCCAGCCAGCGGATGGCTGCATCCACCTCCGGGTGGAGCCGTCGCACGACCGCTTCGAGGTCGTTGCGCCGCGCGTCGCGAGCAGGCAAGCCCGGGATTTTCAGTGGCGCCGAATCCCTTGTCAAATCGGGGGCTTGGAACACCGGACCGGTAGCCACGGCGATTCCCGCGTCGAGGATCACGTAGTGCCGCTCGCCGAGATCGAGCGACGTCAGACGCTCGCCGATTCCGCCCGCGAAGGCCGTCCGGCCGCGAACGAAGACCGGGACGTCGGCGCCGAGGCCCAGTCCGAGATCGGCCAGGCGCTCGGTGCCAAGGTCCGTGCCCCACAGGCGATCCAGCGCGACCAGCACCGTCGCTGCGTCCGAACTGCCGCCGCCGAGCCCGCCGCCCATCGGAATGCGCTTGTCGACCCGGATCTCGGCCCCGAAGGCCGTCCCGGTGTCGCGCTTGAGCAGGCGCGCGGCCCGAACCGCGAGGTCTGCCTCGGGCGGGACGCCGGGCGGACCGTCGACGCGGACGATCGCGCCGTCCTCGCGCGACCGGACCGCGACCCGATCGCCCCAGTCCAGCAACTGAAAGACCGTCTCGAGCGTGTGGTATCCGTCCGGCCGCCGACCGGTGACGTGCAGGAACAGGTTCAGCTTGGCCGGAGCGGTGAAGACCTGCCAGCGGGCCTCCGGATGCGCCGTCTCACTCGCCACTGCCGACCCGCCAACTCGCCACCGAGACACGCACGTCGTCGCGGCCGCGACGCGCGACGATCCGGGTCGGCATCTCCGGCAGTCCATCCACGGCCGGCTGCCATGCTCGGTACTCGATTCGCCACCCCGACTCGACGATCTCGACCGGACGCCCGTCGGCATCGCGCCGGACGCGCGCATCGGGGCCATGAGGCTGACCCCGCACCCAGTCGCGGATCGCGCCGAGCGGAATCGGCCAGCCGACCTCGCGCGCGAGTAGCGCATCGGCATCGGGACCGAGGCGCGGTTCCAGGCCGAGCCCATCGAGCTGGGCGAGGGTCGCGTCACCCGAGAGCTGCCAGCTCTCTCCGGCGACCGGGGCGCGGACCTGGATCACGAAGCTCGAGCCGTCCTGGCGCCAGGCGATGCGACCGGTCCCGGCCCGACCATCGACGCTGACCGCGATCCGGCCATCAAACCCCCACGCCGGCAGCCGAGCCAGCGACTCGGCGCGCGCCGCAGACAAGGCATCGGGGAGCGGCCTCCGCACGTGCCCCGGCGCGCAGCCGACCAGCACCAGCATCACCGCCAGCAGCAGCGGACCCGTCGACTGCCAGTGCATCAGCGACCCCGGTCGAGCCGCGTCATGGTCTCGAGCAGCACCGGATTGTCGGCCTCGATCTCGCGCGACCGCTGCCAGACGGCCCGAGCCTCGGCCCGCCGTCCGAGCGTCCAGAGCACCTCGCCAAGGTGCGCGCCGATCTCGGCGTTCGCATCCAGCGCGAAGGCCCGTTGCAGGAAGGGCAGCGCCTCGGCGGGCCGGCCGAGTCGATACAGCACCCAGCCCTTCGAGTCGATGATCGCCGCCGCGTCCGGCTTCAGCGCCAGCGCGCGCTCGATGTATTGGAGGGCCTCCTCGTGCCGATCGGTGCGATCGGTCATCGTGTAGCCGAGCGCGTTCAGCGCGTCGGCATTCTCAGGGTCGGCCTCGACCACACGCTGGAACGAGCCAAGCGCCTCGTCGATCCGCCCCTGCTGCGCCAGCAACAGGCCGAACGCATAGAGGATCCGTGGCTGCTCGGGCAGGTCCGCGAGACCCGCTCGGTACGCCGCCTCGGCGCGGTCGGTCTGGCCGCGCCGGGCCGCGATCTCGGCCTCCAGCAGCCAGCTCTCGGCGAGCTTGTCGTCGTCGGCGATACCGCCGTCGCGCAGCTCGCCGAGCACCCGGTAGGCCTCGTCGCCACGTCCCGCCATCTCGTGGACGATCGCGGTGCGGAACATCGCGTCGACGTACTGCGGACCCTGCGGCACCTGCCGGTACCACTCGAGCGCCGCCTCGGGCTGGCCCGAGAGCTCGGCCATCTGCCCCATCAGCAACAGTCGCTCCGGTGGTCGCGGCGTCGGCAGGGCGACCAGTGCCTCGTAGTTGGCGCGGGTCAGCTCGCGGTCGCCGGCCGCGACCGCATAGGCCGCCTGCGCCGCCAGCACTTCATCGTCGGCGCGAATCTCGCCAAGGGTGCGCGCGGCGCCGGCCGCGTCCCCGAGCCGCTGTAGGACGGCAGCGTAGGTGAGCCGGAGCGCCTTGTCCTCCGGGCTGATCGCCAGCGCCCGCGCGAAGTCCGAGCGCGCGCCGAGGGCGTCGCCGCGGACCAGCGCGAGCTGGCCGCGGAAGGCCCAGCCACCGGTCGCGCCCGGAAAACGCTCGACCGCGAGCGTCGCCCACGCCTGGGCCAGCTCCGGCGATCCGAGCTGCTGCGCGACCTGCCCGATAAGCACCGGCGTGTCGACGCCGCCGGGCAGCGACGGCTCGGCGCGCAGGGCCTCGATCAGCGCCAGCGCGTCCTCCCGGTTCGGCGCGGCGAGCAGGGCCTGAGCGGCCAATGTCCGCCCGGTCGCGTCGCCAGGCGCGAGTAGGCGACCGAGCGCCGAGGCCGCGCCGTCGAGATCGCGCTCGATCAGCGCGATGCCAGCCGCGATCTGGT
>CALDVP010000123.1 GCA_937924195.1 uncultured Lysobacterales bacterium | reverse complement strand
CCCGGATCGAGCAGTGCCTCGATGCGCTCGCGCGGCAGCAGCTTGCCGCGCTCGACGTGCTTGGCCCGCGCCTTCTCGCCGCCGCCGGCAGCCGCCTTCGCCAGCTCGCGGTCGAGGTCCTCGACCGCGGCGCGGAGTGCGGCGGCGTTGGCGGCGAAGTCGGCGGAACCGGGATCGATCTCGGAGCGCAGGATCGGCATGGCGGGGTCGTCGTGCGGGGAAGGGCCGAAGTGTAGGGCCCGTCGTCAGCCGATGAGCCGGCTTCAGCCGGCGGGACGCGTCCGCAGAGCCGAGCGCGGTCCGACGGTTGTCCAGCAGACCTCACTGCTCGCGCGTCGATCACTGGACCCGAGAGGACCCGGGCGCCCGGATGCGCGGGCGCCCGGCAGTGCCGATCAGAAGCTCGCGCTGTCGTTGCGGGTCACCGGGTCGGTGAGCCCCGGGGTTGCGGTGATCGCGGCGACGTTCTGTCCAGGCTGGAACAGCGGGCCGCCGACGTTCGTCCATTCCCAGCTGATCGTCGAGTTCGAGCCGACCGGAAGCGGCGCGGTAAGCGTGCATTCGTAGGCTGCGTCCCAGCCGATGGTGACCAACGACTGGCATTGGCTGCCGCCGCCGCCGATCAGCACGACCGGGCCTTGGGCCGGCGCGGTGAAGTAAACCGTGACCTTGCTCCCGGGCGGCAAGGCTACGGGCCCGACCGGGTTCGACGAGGTGACGGTGACCGTCTGCAGGCTGGCGTCGTAGACCACGTTGATGCGGCCATCCGTGCAGCTCGCCGTCGGCGACATCGGGTCGCCCGGAAGGTTCGCAAAGCCGTACTCGATAGCGTCGTTCACCCCGTCGCAGTCGCCGTCGGCGCTCCGTTCATTCAAGCCGAAGGCCAGTTCCAGCCCGTGAATCAGGCCGTCTCCATCGAGATCCGCCGGCGTCGTGCTCGCCGTCGAAGTGCCCGTCGGAACGAAGCTCGGATAGACCCAACCGAGGAAGTCGGCATTGCTGGTGAGCGTCGAGGTGTTGACCGAATAGCCGGCGAATGCCGATCCGGCGCGAGCTCGGGTGCAGCAGGTGGGAGTGCGCATAGGCCGGCGGCATCGTCGGGCTGAAAGCCGAATCGCCGCTCAGGTAGATGTCGCCCACCAGCGCGGCGGCCGCCAGCTGCGGATTGGTCGTGTACAGCCACGCATGCAGCCGCTGCGAGCCGAACGCCTCGAACTCCTCGCTGCCGATTTCATCCTGGACCGTGGTGGTGGCCGCATACAGCGCGAACATCGGCACCAGCCGGTTGCGCTGCACCGTGTCGCGCACCCGGCCGGCGGAAAGAGCCACCGACTGCCGGGCGTTCAGCAGGCCTGCGCCCATGCGCGCTGGTGTGTAGCCCGGCACGTTCGGATTGGCGCCGTCGCGAAGGCCCTGCCGGACCGAAGTGGCCGACAAAAGCGGATTGATCGAGCGCATCAGGTCTGCGGTCGCAGTCACGTGCGGTGCCGCCATCGACGTGCCGATCATTGGGCCCCAACTGTGCGCGCTTGCGGAGGGGTCATTGGTGGCGACGCCGTTGGTTGGGACACCGAGTCCGGTCTGTGACGGCGCTTGCGCGTTCGGGTTCGTCGGATGCGCCGGCACCTCGATGTAGACGTTCGGCTGGCTCGGCGTGCCAGAAACCAGGCCCCCGACCACCTGCGCGCCCGGGGCGACGGCTCCAGGCAGCTCGTCGGAGTCCAGCGTCTCGCCCGACCACCTGCGCGCCCGGGGCGACGAGATCGATCACGTTCGCGAAGGCGCCGAAGCTGCTGCCGCACTGCGTTCCGCCGCTCGTGCCCGCGCAGCGGTTGGCGATTACCCACGGAATGCAGTCCAGGATTCCGGGCGTCGTGCAGAGCTGCGACAGTGCTTAAACGGGATGGCGGCGCGCGGTCGGCAGTGTGACGATGCGCGCCTCGTCCCACAGATGATGGTCCGCATCGGTGGCGCCGATCTTGAGCAGGTAGGGCTTGCCGTTCGGTACGGTGTTGGCGTTCCAGCCGAAAAGCTTTGCGCGGTCGTTGCCGGCCGACGCGGCGAGCGAGAGATCGCGGTCCGCCAGGACGTCGAGCGCGAGGGCGAACTGGATCAGCTCATTGCTACCGATCGATACCGGCTCGAAGCTCATGTTGAGCGCCGAGGCACCGAATCGCCCCGACAGGATCGCGCCGGTCGCTAGCACCAGGTCCGCTTCGGTTCGGAAGGTCTGCAAGGTGCAGCTCGGGCAGACGCCGGCGATCCCCTGGCCGTTGATCGGCGCGGCCATCAGCGTGTTGACATGGGTGCCGTGGTGGGGGGCGGTTGATTTGGTAGGGAGATTCCGAGCTCGTCTGGCCGCAGTTCGGGACCTCCCAACCAAGCGATGCGAGAGGAGTTGTGCGGGCGGAAGTTGGCGATGCCTCCGGTCGGCACATCCGCATGGTCGGGCACGATGCCGGTGTCGAGACTCGATAGTGTCGATCGGCCGGTGGTGAGATGCCATGCGCCGGCAGCGCCGGGCGCGGCGATCGCGGGCGGAGCCCATTGCCAGCGGTGTGGATCACGAACGGCAAATCGTCGGGCTCTGCGAAGCGGGGCTCGCCCCGCTCGGTTCTCGCTCTGGCACGGCAAACCCGCGCCGGCCAAGGCCGGCGCTACGTGCTTTGGCGATGTCGAGCACGCACGGCAAATCGTCGGGCTCTGTAGAGCGGGGCTCGCCCCGCTCGGTTCTCGCTCTGGCAAGGCAAACCCGCGCCGGCCAAGGCCGGCGCTACAGGGATCCGCGGTGCGGAGCGCGAACGGCCCATCGACGGGCTCTGTAGAGCGCGGCTTGCCGCGCTCGGTTTTCGTCCTTGCCCGCGCAGGGCTGCGACGGATGTGATCTCTTGGCCGAACAGCGACTGCAATGTGGGCCGCCGCGGGTGGCGTTACCCTCACGGCATGCTCTTTCTTGCCTCCCAATCCCCGCGTCGATCCGAGCTGTTGCGCCAGATCGGCGTCGATTTCGAGACGCTGGATGTGTCGGTCCCGGAGCAGAAGCTCCCGGGTGAGCCACCCGAGGACTACGTGCGCCGCGTGGCGCGCGAAAAGGCCGGCGCCGGTCTGCTGGCAGTCGCGGGCGTGCCGGGCGCGATCGTGCTCGGAGCCGACACCGAAGTGGTGCTCGATGATGAGGTCTTCGGCAAGCCTGCCGACGCGGCGGACGCGGCGGCGATGCTGGGTCGGCTGGCGGGACGGGTGCATCGGGTGCTGTCCGCGGTCGCCGTGGTCAGCGCCGGACGCGAGTGGCAGGTGCTGTCGGAGTCGCAGGTGCTCGTGATGCCGCTCGATCAGGCGGCGATCGCGGCCTACGTCTCCAGCGGCGAATGGCAGGGCAAGGCCGGCGGCTATGCAATCCAGGGGCTCGCGGCGGCCTTCGTGCCGCGGATCGAGGGCAGCTATTCGGGCGTGATGGGCCTGCCGCTGCACGAGACCGCGCGACTGCTCGGCGCCGCGGGTCTTCCGGTGTCGCCGGCATTCAGGAAGCTCTGATCAAATCAGTGCTTCCGCCGGCCGTGGCTGGCCGGCCCGCGAATCAAGCACGTAAGTGCCTGATTCGTCGAAGCCGCGTCCGGACATGCGCCGGACGCGGCGTGGGCTGGCAAGTCCGCAGATGGACTTGTCCAGACCTTCCTTCATGGGTCAGCCCTAGACTCCGGGCATGAGCGAAGAACTGCTGATCAACGTCACCCCGCGCGAGACCCGCGTCGCGCTGGTCGAGAACGGGATGCTGCAGGAGGTGCAGATCGAGCGCGCCTCGCGTCGCGGCTATCTCGGGAACATCTACAAGGGCCGCGTCGCGCGGGTGATGCCGGGTATGCAGGCGGCCTTCATCGAAGTGGGTTTGGAACGCGCGGCTTTCCTGCACGCCTCGGACATCCTCCGTCCGCCATTGCTCGATGGCGAGCCTGGCTCCGCGGCAGGCGCCGAGGCCGCGATCGACAGTGAGCCGCCACCGCGGACGGCGACGCCGGTGCCACCGATCAACGAGCTGATCCGCGAAGGCCAGGAACTGCTGGTCCAAGTGGTCAAGGATCCGATCGGCACCAAGGGCGCGCGGGTCACGACGCATCTCTCGTTACCGTCGCGGCTGCTGGTGATGCTGCCCTTCGGGCGCACGCTCGGGGTCTCGGCGAGAATCGAGGACGAGGCCGAGCGCGCGCGGCTGAAGGACCTGGTCGGGGGGCTGGTCGATCCGGCGCGGCCGGCCGGCTGGATCGTCCGCACCAACGCCGAAGGCGAGAGCGCCGAAGCCCTGTCGCAGGAGATCGATTACCTGCGCCGGGTCTGGAGCGCGGTCGAGCGCCGCATCGCCGACGCGCGCGGCGGGGAGCGGGTCTACGAGGAACTTTCGCTGCCGCTGCGCGCGATCCGCGACCTGCTGCGCGCCAACGTCGAGAAGGTGCGGATCGACTCGCGCGAGACCTATGAGCGCGCGCTCGAGTTCGGGCAGCAGTTCCTGCCGGAACTGATCGAGCGCATCGAGCACTACCCGGGCGAGCGGCCGCTGTTCGACCTCTACGGCGTCGAGGACGAGATCCAGAAAGCACTGCAGAAGGAGGTGCCGCTCAAGTCCGGCGGCTACCTCGTGATCGATCAGACCGAGGCGATGACCACGATCGATGTCAACACCGGCGCCTTCCTCGGCTCGAAGAGCCTCGAGGAGACCGCGTACCGCACCAACCTCGAGGCGGCGCAGGCGGTGGCTCGTCAGTTGCGCCTGCGTAACCTCGGCGGCATCGTCATCATCGACTTCATCGACATGGCCGACGACGAGCACAAACGCCAGGTGCTGCGGACGCTCGAGAAGGGGCTCGCCCGCGACCACGCCAAGACCCAGGTCTTCGACATGTCGCCGCTGGGGCTCGTCGAGATGACGCGCAAGCGCACCACCGACAGTCTCGCACGCCAGCTCTGCGAGCCATGTCCGGCCTGCGGGGGACGCGGCATCCTGAAGACGCCGGAGACGATCTGCTACGAGATCTTTCGCGAGATCACCCGCGCCGTGCGTCAGTTCGACGCCGGAAAACTGATGGTGCTGGCAGCCCCGCGCGTGGTGTCGAAGATCCTCGACGAGGAGTCCGCGGCGGTGGGCGACCTGGAGCAGTTCATCGGCAAGCCGATCTCGTTCAAGGCCGAGGAGCAGTACGCACAGGAGCAGTACGACGTCGTGCTGCTGTGACCCGCTGATGCGAGATGCGCACCCGTAGCCCCACCGTGACCCGCCACCGGCGGCGCGTGCTGCGCATCGCGGTGCTGGCGGTCGTGGGTTTCCTCACGATTGCCTGGGCACTGGTGCTGGCACTGGTCGGTCTGGCGCTGCCGTGGGTGGTCGCGCACCCCGACCGGATCGCAACCGAACTTTCGCAGCGGCTCGGACGCCCGGTGGCATTCGAGCGCATCGATGCGCGCTGGGAGCCGGCCGGTCCGGTGTTCACGCTGGCCGGGGTCCGCATCGGCGATGGCGCATCTGCTTTCGTGGTGCCGGAGGCGGAGTGGGTGGTGGACTTCTACGCCTGGCTGCGGCGTGGCGTCAGCTTCAGCGAGTTCCGCCTCGGGGGCCTCGACCTCGAGGTGGTCCGCGAGGCCGAGGGTGGATGGCGCGTGCGCGGCCTGGGTCCGGGCCCGGCGCCAGTGGACCTCGATCTCGTGCTCGATCTGACGGCGGTCACGATCGAGGCAGCCCGGGTACGTGTCCTCGACGCCGAGCGCCGCATCGACTGGCGCCTGGCGCGACTCGACGCGCGCGTCCGCAACGAAGCGGGGGCACGCTTGGTTGGCGTGACGGCGTGGGCGACCGCCGTCAGCCCGCCGCTGCGCGCCGCCTGCCTGCGCGAGACCGACGCATCGCCCTATCGCTGCT
>CALDVP010000122.1 GCA_937924195.1 uncultured Lysobacterales bacterium | reverse complement strand
CGGCAGGTTGGCAAGCGCTGTTGTAGAGGATGTCATGGCGCGCGTTCTCGGCCTCGATATCGGCATCGGCTCCTGCGGCTGGGCGATCATCGACACCGAGGAGGTCGACCGTGAGACCGGTGAGGTCCGCGAGGTCGAGGTTGTGGCCTGTGGAGCCCGCTGCTTCGACGTGCCCGAGGAGCCCAAGAGCAAGGAACTGAAGAACAAGACACGCCGCCTCCTGCGCGGTCAGCGACGGGTGACGCGCCGCCGCGCACAGCGTCTCCGGGCCGTTCGGCGGCTCCTCGCGCAGCACGGGCTGCCTGCCGCACCTGCGCCGCTGCCGTCAGGTACACCCGCAGGCCATGTCTGGCAGCTTCGTGCGGCCGGTCTCGACAGGGCGCTGTCGGCCGAGGACCTTGCCCGGGTGCTGATCCACCTCGCCAAGCACCGCGGCTTCAAGAGCAACAGCCGCCGGGTCCAGGGCAACGAGGCGAGCGACGAGGGAAAGATGGTCAAGGCGGTCACCGCGCTCGACGCGAAGAGCGCGGGGTGGCGCACGGTGGGCGAGATGCTGGTCTGCGATCCGGCCTTCACCCAGCGCAAGCGCAATACCGCCGGCGACTACAGCCACACCCTGCTGCGCCAGCGGGTCGAGGACGAGGCGCGGGCGCTGTTCGCGGCGCAGCGCCGGCTGGGCAACGCCGCCGCCAGCGAGGCTCTGGAGCGTGACTACGTCGCGGTGGCGTTCTTCCAGCGGCCGCTGCAGTCGAGCGTCGCGCGGGTCGGGCGCTGCCGGTTCGAGCCGACCGAGCTGCGCTGCCCGCGCCACGCGCCGAGCTTCGAGCGCTTCCGCTTCCTGAGCCGGCTCAACAATCTCCGGATCGGAGAGGTGCGCAGCAAGCCGGTGCCGCTCACGGTCGAGCAGCGCCGTGCGGCCATGGACCTGTTCGCCAGCGTGCAGAAGCTGACCTTCAAGGCGCTGCGCAAGCGCCTCGGCTTGGCCGACACGGTCCGCTTCGACGGGTTGCCGGGGACGAAAGACCCGGAGGCGGCGACCTTCGCCGACTTCACGGGCTCGGTGAAACTGCGCGAGGCGTTGGGCGCCGTCCGGTTCGATGCGCTGCTCAAGACGGCGCCCGAGCGGCTCGACGCGGCGATGACGGCCATCGTCTTCTACGAGACCGACGAGGAGGTGGAGCGCGAGCTGCGTGCCAGCGGCCTCGATCCGGGCGCCACCGACGCCCTGATGGCGGCGTTGCCGAGCTTCGCCGGCCTGCGCGGTGCGGGGCACATCTCGGCCAAGGCCTGCCGCAACCTTCTGCCACACCTGGAGCGTGGCGAGGTCTACAGCGAGGCCTGCCGGCTCGCCGGCTACGACCACACGGCGCTCGCCGACGTCGCGGTCGACAAGATCCCGAACCCCGTGGTGCGCAAGGTGATCGGCGAGACCTTGCGGCAGCTCAAGGCGATCTTCCGCGCCTACGGCGAGCCCGAGGTGATCCACCTCGAGATGGCCCGCGACCTCGGCCGCAGCGTCGAGGATCGCAACGCGATCTACAGGGCCGGCCAGGAGCGCGGCGCCGACCGCGAGCGGCACCGTGAAGAATACAGGAGCCTGACTGGCCGACCGCCGAACGACGAGGAGCTGGAGCGCTACGAGCTGTGGCAGGAGCAGGACCATCGCTGCCTCTACAGCGGCGACTACATCTCGCCGACCCAGCTCGTCGCCACCGACAACAGCGTCCAGGTCGACCACATCCTCCCCTACTCGCGCAGCGGCGACGACAGCTTCCGCAACAAGGCGCTGGTCACCGCCAAGGCCAACCAGGACAAGCGCGACCGCACGCTGTGGGAGTGGTTCGGCGAGAGCGACCCGCAGCGCTGGACCGAGCTGGAGACGCGGCTGGGGCTGCTCAAGGGCCTGCACAAGGAAAAGAAACGCAAGCTGCTGCTCAAGTCGTTCGCCGAGCGCGAGGAGGCCTACCGCGCCCGGCATCTCCAGGACACGCGCTACGCCGTGCGCGTGCTGCGCATGCTGATCGAGAAGCACTGGCCCCGTTACGCCACGGTCAAGGACGGCGGGCGCCCGATCCGCACCCGGCCTGGTGCGCTCACCGCGATGGTCCGCCGGGGCCTGGGCCTGGACGAGGCGAAACGATCCGGCGCGCTCGGCGACCGCGACCACGCGCTAGATGCGCTGATCGTCGCCTGGACGACCGATTCCGTCCTGCAGGGCCTGACCAACGAGGCCAAGCGCATGGAGCAGATTGCCAAGCACCGCCACATCCCGGCGCTGATCGCCGACCGGGCCGACAAGGAGCGCCTGCGCCAGCTCTTCCTGCGTCACGCCGAGGCGGTGTTCGTCTCACGCCCCGAGACCCGCCGCGGCCGCGGCGCCGCGCACGACGCCACGCTCTACGGCTTCACGCTCACCCCCGACGGCGAGGTGCAGTACCAGCGCAAGGCCGTGTTCCAGCTCAAGCCGGCCGACCTCGACCGGCTCAAGGGCGATCCCGCGCGCAGCCGGCCGCTGCGCGAGGCGCTGGCGGCGTGGTTCGCCAAGGCCGAGGCGCAAGGCGTGAAGCCGGCCAAGCTGTTCGCCACCGACCCGCCGCGCATGCCCGCGCGGAAGGGCGCCGGGCCAGTGATCCGCAACGTGCGTGTCCGGCGGCGGGCGACGCAGAGCGGCATCAAGATCCGCCGCGGCGACGCGGAGGCGCATGCCGATCTCGCGACGATGGTCCGGGTGGACGTCTTCGCCAAGGGTGGCAAGAACTATCTCGTGCCCGTCTATGCCTACCAGATCGCCGACCGGGCCGGCTGGCCGCGGCCGCCGATGCGTGCCGTCAAGGGTGCCAGCCCCGAGAGCCGTTGGCATGTGATCGACGACACATTCGAGTTCCGTTTCAGCCTCTATCCCTGCTCGCTGGTGAGCTGGTCGGACGATAGCGCTGGTGACCGGTGCGGCTATTTTCGCAGTTTGGACCGAAATACAGGCGCCATCAAGGTCAGCCCACCGTGTCGATCGGATAGCGCCGAGCAGGTCAAGATCAGCCCGATGACGCTTGAAGGTTTCCGAAAGCTCT
>CALDVP010000121.1 GCA_937924195.1 uncultured Lysobacterales bacterium | reverse complement strand
TGGCTGCCGACCGCCCGCCGATGCCGATGGCGGGTCCCCGCGGCAAGCGCTCGGTCCTGCCGTCGGGATGAGATCATGTAACAAGATCGGGAGGCACTGGCCGGGTGTTCACGCAGGAGCACGCCACCGCATCGCTCCGGCACGGTCTTGGGACGGTTCCCTTGTCGCGCCCGGATTGCTACCCTGCGGCGCTTTCCGCCTGACACACGACACGGAGCACATGAATGGGCAAGGGTGACCGCCGGACCACACGCGGCAAGATCGCGAACGCCAGCTACGGCAACAAGCGTCCGCACAAGGGCAAAAAGGCGGCGGCGTCGAAGGCCGCGGTCACCAAGGTCGTAAAGTCGGCGTCGAAGGCCCCAACCAAGGCCCCGGTCAAGAAGACTCCGGTCAAGAAGGCGGCGCCGAAGAAGGAAGCCTGATCCTGCAGCGCCGCCCGCTGCGGCGCCTGGACGACGAACGGCTCCCGAGGGCCGCCGTTCGCGTTTCCGAACCGGTGAGGTCGTCCACCGGGCCTCGTCCGATCCGGCTCAAATGACCTGGGCTGCTGGTCCCCGCATGGGCGGCGCCCGGCCATAGGTCGCGAGCCGCCACAGCCACTCGGCCGGGCCGAAACGGAAGCGCGCGAGCCACCAGCGGCTGGCGAGCACCTGCACGGCGAAGAAGCCGGCGGTGAGAACCGGCGCAAGCGCGCGCGGCACCCGCTCCCACAGGCCGAGCCCGTAGCCGTAGAAAACGAAGGTCCAGAACAGCGATTGGACGAGATAGTTGGTGAGCGCCATGCGTCCGGCCGGTGCCAGCCAGGCCAGCGCGCGTGCGGCTGGCACCACGCAGCTCAGCCAGCCGAGCGACAGCAGCAGGGCGCCGATGGACGTCAGCGCCGTGGCCCCCGCCACGCGCGGCGTCGGCCACATCGCGTTCTCTCCCACCATCAACCATACGCCCGCGGCGGAGAGTGGAAGTCCAAGGCCAATGCCGACCAGCCGCATGCGCGTGAACCATCCGGCGTGGGCTGCGGCGTCGGTCAGACGGCCCGTGACCAGCAACCAGCGACCCAGCAGGAAATACCCGAGGATCGGGGGCACCCAGAACAGGAAGTGCGAGGCGCCGAAGGCCCAGTCCCGCCAGCGCTGGGCCGTGACCTCACCGAAGCTGCCAGCGGCATAAGCGCTGCGGCTGGCTTCGATCGCAGCGTCGAGTTCGGCGCGACCTCGGGTCATCTCGGCCGCGATGGCGGCGGCGGCATTCGGGTCGGTCTCGACGATGGCGACGGCGAACCCCGCGGCGGCCGAGAACAGCACGGGCAGGACGATTAGGACGAGCGCCCACTTCCAAAGACGCGTGGTCGGCGTGCGCCGGAACAGCAGCACCATGATGAAGCCGACGATGGCATAGATCAGCAGGATGTCGCCGGCCCAGACCAGCGTGACGTGCAGCGCGCCGATCACCGCCAGCATGCTGAGACGCCGCAGGTAGGTGCCCCAGAACGGCGCCTCTCGCTTGGCGGCGCGGTCCAGCATCAGCGCGAAGCCGGCGCCGAAGAGCATCGAGAACAGCGCGTAGAACTTGCCGGTCGCCAGCGTGTTGATGGCGAGGTCGACCGCGCGGTCGAGGCCGACGAGCCCCGGCTGCGAGCCGAGCACGATCTCGGGCAGGGCGCGCGTGAACCACTCGAAGTTGACCAGCAGGATGCCGAACAGCGCGAAGCCGCGCAGTACGTCGAGGGCGAGATGGCGGTCGAGGGTGGGGCCGAGGCGGGCAGGCGTGTCCATCGCGATCTCCAGGGCGTGGGCGGGGATGCCAGCCGATGGCCGGCCGACGCCACGCATCGTCCCGCGTCCGGCGCACGCTCACACCTGACGGACGTCACGTCGATTGCGTGAAGTCGACGGCTTTTCCAGCGACCAGGACCTGCCGTGCCAGCCGCCCGCCGATCCAGTACGCGAGTTCCGCGGGCCCGTCGGCGTCCCAGACGACCAGGTCGGCATCGAAGCCGGGCGCGATCCGGCCCTTGCGGTCGGCGAGACCGAGCGCGCGCGCAGCGTGGGCGGTCGCGCCGACCAGGCACTCTGCGGGCGTCATCCGGAATAGCGTCGCGGCGAGATTCATCGCGATTCGGAGCGAGCGCACCGGCGAGGTGCCGGGATTGAGGTCGGTCGCCACGGCGAGTGGCACGCCGTGTAAACGGAAGGACTCGATCGGCGGCACGCGGGTCTCGCGCAGCGCGTAGTAGGACCCCGGCAACATCACCGCGACGGTGCCGGCCGCCGCCATCGCCGCGACGCCGGCCGCGTCGGTGTACTCGAGATGATCGGCCGACAGCGCCCCGTAGCGCGCGGCGAGCGCCGCGCCCTGCTGATCACTCAACTGATCGGCATGCAGTCTGACCGGCAGCCCGAGCGCCGTCGCGGCGTCGAAGAGCCGCGCGACCTGCGTCGGCGTGAAGCCGATCCGCTCGCCGAAGGCATCGACCGCGTCGGCGAGTCCGCGCGTCGCAAGTCGGGGCAGCATCGCGACCACCTCTTCGACCCAATCGTCCGGACGGCCCGCGAGTTCGGGCGGCACCGCGTGCGCGCCGAGGAACGTCGTGCGCACGGTGATGCCGAGTTCGCTGCCGATCCGCCGCGCGACCTCGAGCATCAGGGCCTCGCCGTCGGCCTCGAGCGCGTAGCCGGACTTGATCTCGAGCGTGGTCACGCCATCGGCGACGAGGTCGCGGGCGCGCGGCAGTGAGGCGGCGAGCAGGGCGTCGGCCGAGGCCTCTCGCGTCGCGCGCACGGTCGCGGCGATGCCGCCGCCAGAGCGCGCGATGTCCTCGTAGCTCTCGCCCTCGAGGCGGCGTTCGAACTCTCGCGCGCGGTTACCGGCGAAGACGAGGTGCGTATGGCAATCGACGAGGCCCGGTGTGACCAGGCGCCCGGCGGCATCGATCTCGTCGGCGGCCGCGTCGCGCGCCGTCGCGGGCAGGTCGGCGGTGTGCCCGAACCACTGGATCCGACCGTCTGCGACGACCACGGCACCGTCCTCGATCAGATCGGGCGCCGCGCCGCTCGCGACGGTCGCGAGCCGCGCGTGGACCAGGACGAGATCGGGCCGTGGGATCATCGCGTGATGATAGGGCGTGATCAGTCTGCAGCCCGTCCCGAGTCCTCGAGCCTCGTCGCACCGTGAGCTTTCGCTGATGTCGCTGACCCGCTACCGCTGCGACCACGCATTTCTGCCGTCCGGTTGGGCGCGCGACGTCGCGATCACGATCGACGACACCGGCTGGATCACCGACGTGCGCCACGACGATTTCGAGCAGTTGCCAAGCCTCGGCCGATTCGTCGTTCCCGGCATTCCGAATGCGCATTCGCACGCCTTCCAGTTCGCGATGGCGGGACTCGCCGAGCGCGCGGGCCCTGCCGGTGACGATTTCTGGAGCTGGCGCGAGACCATGTACCGCTTCGCCGGGCGACTCGACCCGGAGACGCTGCATGCAATCGCGGCGATGGCCTATGCCGAGATGCTGTGCCACGGCTACACCTCGGTCTGCGAGTTCCACTACCTGCACCACGCGCCCGACGGCAGCCGGTATGCGCCCCCATCGGCGATGGCCGACGCGCTGATCGCGGCCGCGACCGAGGTCGGCATTGGGCTCACGCTGCTGCCGACGCTCTACCAGACCGCGGGCTTCGACGGCGCGCTGCTGTCGCCGCGGCAGCTGCGCTTCGGCCACGCGCTCGACGAGTTCGTCGCGCTGGTGTCGCGACTGCGCGGCGGAGACGGCGACGATCGGGCGACCGGGCTTGCGATCCACTCGCTGCGCGCAGCGCCGCCAGCGGCGCTCGCGGCGCTGCTCGAGGATTCAGTCGCCTCGGTGGGGCCGATCCACATCCATATCGCCGAGCAGGTGCGCGAGGTCATCGACTGTCTCGGTGTGCGCGACGCGCGTCCGGTCGAGTGGCTGCTCGCGAATGTCGTGGTCGACCCGCGCTGGTGCCTGGTCCATGCGACCCACGTCGCCGACGTCGAGGTCCGCGGGATCGCTGACGCCGGTGCCGTGGTCGCACTGTGTCCGACCACCGAGGCCAATCTCGGCGATGGCGTGTTCCCGTTGCGCGCCTTCCTCGACGCCGGCGGCGCGATCGCGGTGGGCTCCGACAGCCACGTCTCGACCTCCCCGGTCGAGGAGCTGCGCTGGCTCGAGTATGGTCAGCGTCTCGCGACGCTCTCGCGTAACGTCGTCGCCGGCGCAGACCGGCCGTCGTCCGGCGAGACGCTTTGGCATGAGGCGCTGGTCGGTGGCGCACAGGCGAGCGGTCGGCGGATCGGCGCGCTGGCGCCCGGCCACCGCGCCGACTGGCTGGTGCTCGAGGATCACGCGCCAGTCCTGATCGGCAAGGAGTCCGCGGACGTGCTCGATGCACTGGTGTTCGCCGGCAACCGCAATCTGGTCCGTGAGACCTGGGTCGGCGGCCGCCGTGTCGTCGACCACGGTCGGCACCGCGACGAGCCGCGGCTGGCGCGGGGTTACGCGGCAGCCCTGCGATCGCTCCTTGGCTGAGTTGGTCGGTCGAGCGGACGGCGCATGGCAGCCGAGCCGGCACGACGTCGGCGATTCCCGCCAAGATCGACGAGGATCAGCGCTGCCTCCCGACTCGCCGTTCGTCCGACACGATCCGGCCGTCGACCAGCTTGATTTCGCGGTCGCAGCGTTCGGCGAGGCGCGGGTCGTGGGTCACGACCAGCACCGTGAGCCCGCGCTCGCGGTTGAAACGCCGGAACAGCTCGAAGACCTCGTCGGCGGTGTGGGTGTCGAGGTTGCCGGTCGGCTCGTCGGCCAGCAACAGCGCCGGGTTTGGCATCAGCGCGCGCGCGATCGCCACGCGTTGCTGCTGGCCGCCGGAGAGTTCGGCCGGCTTCTTGTGGCGGTGGTCGGCGAGGCCCACCGCGTCGAGCAGGGATTCGGCCTCGCGGATCGCCGCAGGCGAGGGCCGGCCGCTGGCCGCCATCACTGGCATCAGCACGTTCTCGGTCGCGGTGAAGGCGGGGAGCAGGTGGTGGAACTGGAAAACGAAACCCATGCGCCGGCCGCGCAGCGCGGTGCGCGCGTCATCGTCGAGTTCGCGCGTCGGCTGGCCGAGCAGCAGCAGGTCACCCGAGGTCGGCCGATCGAGCAGGCCGAGCAGGTTCAGCAGCGTGGTCTTGCCTGAGCCCGACGGGCCGATCAGCGCGGCGAACTCGCCGGGTTCGAGCCGGAGGTCCAGGCCATGCAGCACCTCGACCTCGACCGGCGTGCCGATTCCGTAGGACTTGCGCAGTTCGAGCAGTTCGAGGACGGCCGTCGTCATGTCGCGCGCATCGCCTCCACCGGGTCGAGCCGCGCGGCGCGCCGGGCCGGTGCGACCGCCGCCAGCATGCCGATCACGGCCGCGAGCAAGGTCGCGCCGATGAAGAGCTCCGGCGTCACCATCAGGTCGAAGGCGCCTCGGCCCGAGCGCGCGAGGCCCATCGCCTGCCAGAAGCCGATCAGCCCGCCGGCCATCAGCGAGCCGATCGCAGCGCCGATCAGGCCCACGATCGCGCCCTGAAGCAGGAACACGCGCAGCACCTGCGGACGGCGCGTCCCCATCGCGCGCAGGATGCCGATCTCGCGCGAGCGCTGGACCACGCTGACCGCCAGCACGCTGGCGATGCCAAAGGCGGCGGAGATCGCGACGAAGATCTTGATCAGGTTGGTGGACATGCTTTGCGCCGCGATCGCATCGAGCAGGTTGCTGTTGGTGACCATCCAGCTCTCGGCCTTGGTGCCGAGCCTGCGCTGGATGCGCTGGGCCACCGCCTCCGCGTCGAAGATCTCGCGCACCCGCAGATCGACGCCGGTCGCACCGCCCGGGAGGTCGAGCAGGGCCTGCGCCGGCTTCATGCCCATGTAGACGATGCGCTGGTCGAGGTCGCGTACACCGAGCTCGAAGATCCCGGCGACCGTGAACACGTCGCTGCGGCCGCCGCCCGTTTCGAGCCGGATGCGCTCGCCGACCGAGGCCCCGAGGTCCTGGGCGAGGATCGTGCCGATCAGGATGTCGCGGCCGACCACGCGGAACTCGCCGGTCTTCATCTCGCGGTCCACCGGCACGATCCGGGTGTAGCGCTCGGGCTCCATGCCGACCAGCGCGACCGAACGGTTCGCCGCGCCACGCCGCGCCAGCGCGGGACCGGAGACGATCGGCGAGACCGCGGTCACCTCGTCGAAGCGGTCGAGTTCCTCGACCAGTAGTGGCCACTGCTCGACCGAGCGCAGGCGCTGCGCGCGCTGCTCGATGCGCGAGGACAGCGCGCTGTCGTCCGCCTCGCGCAGCGGTCGCGCGACGTCGTCCGGGGCACTGATCCGGATGTGCGCCTGGGTGCCAAGGGTGCGGTCGATGATGCTGGCCTGCAGGCCCGAGATCAGCGCGGTCAGGAACACGATGACGGAAACGCCGACCGCGATGCCGGCGATGATGAGCAGCGTCTGTGCGCGACCCTCTCGCAGCAGGCGCACGGCGAGGGTCCACTCGAACCACACGGCGCTCAGTCCGTGAGTCGCGCGCGAACCCGCGCCCCGGGCGCGACCGTGACGTTGCCGGGCAGCAGTGTGTCGTCGGCTGCAAGCCCCTCGAGCACCTCGGTGCGACCGAGGCCGCGCAGGCCGAGCCGGACTTCGACCGGGGTCACGCGACCGTCGCGCACCGCGAGCACCCGCGCGCGATCGCCGCGGACCTCGCGCAGCGTGTCGCTCGGCACGCTCAGCGTCCGCTCGCGCCGCCCGGTCTCGATGTCAACCGACACGGTCATGTCCTGGCGCAGGTACTCCGGCGGCCTGGGCACCACCAGCCGCACCTCGACCGTGCCGGTCTGCGCGTCGATGGCCGGGGCGATGAAGCGGATCGCGGCGTCGAAGCGCCGGTCCGGGAAGGCATCCGCCGATGCCAGGGCCGTCTGCCCCACTGCGAGCGTGCCGAGATTGCGCTCGTCGACCTGGGCGACGACCTCGGTGTCTCCGTCGCGTGCGAGCTCGACGATACCGCGACCGGCGCCGACCACGTCCCCGGGCTCGGCCAGACGTCGCAGGACCACGCCGTCGACCAGCGAGCGGATCTCGGTCTTGGCCAGCAGTGAGCGGGCCGTCTCCAGTCGCTGCTGCAACAGCGTCTCGTCGGTGCCACCGGTCGCCGCGGCGCGCGCGGCGACGCGGGCGCGCTCGGCCTGCGCCTTGGCGACTGCGAGCGCCTCGTCGGCGCGTTCGAGGGATTGCCGCGCGATCAGGCCGCGGCCGGCGAGCTCGCGCTGGCGGGTCGCCTCGCGTTCGGCCTGGGCCAGGCGCGCCTCGGCCTCGCGCAGGGACGCCTGGGCCGCCGGTCGCTCGCGAGCGATGAACTGCGCGAGCGCCGCCTCGGCCTCGCGCACCCGCGCCGCAGGTTCGTCGGCGCGCAGCCGTGCCACGATCTGACCCGCCGTGACCCGGTCGCCCTCGCCGACCAGTCGCTCGGCCAGCGTGCCGACGATCTCGCTGCCCACGGTCACCCGCGACGGTGTCTCGACCCGGCCGGTCGCGACCACGTTGGCGATCAACGGTGCGTCGGTCACCCGGTAGGCTTCCAACACCGGCCCGAGCAGCCAGCCCGGAAGCGCGCGGCTCAGCAGCAAGGCAACGAGTGCGGCTGCGATCCAGACGGCGGGACGCCGCCGCAGTGGTTTGGACATCGGATTGACCCTGACGAAACGACCCGAGTGTATCGATGCTGCGTTCGACCCGCGGTCACTGCACGGTGACGGTGCCCGGGTAGAGCTCGGCCAGCAGCCGGCGAAGTGCGGCGTCGACCAGCGGGCGCAGCCGGGCCGCGAGCGCGGCTTCGTTGGCCGGGTCGACCTCGTCGCGCGACGGGCGCAGGGCCCAGAT
>CALDVP010000120.1 GCA_937924195.1 uncultured Lysobacterales bacterium | reverse complement strand
TGTGAGATGAAACACATCCGCAATTTCTCGATCATCGCCCATGTCGACCATGGCAAGTCGACGCTGGCGGACCGCATCATCCAGCTCTGTGGCGGGCTCGAAGCCCGCGAGATGCAAGAACAGGTACTCGACTCGAACCCGATCGAGCGCGAGCGTGGGATTACGATCAAGGCCCAGAGTGTCTCGCTGCCCTATCGGGCGCTCGACGGGCAGGTCTACCAGCTCAACTTCATCGACACGCCCGGTCACGTCGACTTCAGCTACGAGGTCAGTCGCTCGCTTGCGGCTTGCGAGGGGGCGCTGCTGGTCGTAGACGCCGCGCAGGGCGTCGAGGCGCAGTCGGTCGCGAACTGCTACACCGCGGTCGAGCAGGGACTCGAGGTGATCCCGGTCCTCAACAAGATCGACCTGCCGACCGCCGACGTCGAGCGCGCCAAGGCCGAGATCGAGGCCGTGATCGGCATCGACGCGACCGATGCGATCCCGATCAGCGCCAAGACCGGGCTCAACGTCCGCGATGTCCTCGAGGCGATCGTCGCTCGCATCCCCCCGCCGAAGCCACGCGACACCGACCGCCTGCAGGCGCTGATCATCGACTCCTGGTTCGACAACTACCTCGGTGTGGTCTCGCTGGTCCGCGTGATGCAGGGCGAAATCAAGGCGCGCGACAAGATTCTGGTGATGTCGACCGGCCGCACCCACGAGGTCGACCAGGTCGGCGTGTTCACACCCAAGCGCCTGGTCAAGGACCGTCTCGGTCCGGGTGAGGTGGGTTGGCTGTGCGCGTCGATCAAGGACGTGCACGGCGCGCCGGTCGGCGACACGATCACCGCGGCGGACCGTCCGGCCGAGCAGCCGCTACCCGGCTTCCAGGAGATGCAGCCGAGGGTGTTCGCGGGCCTGTTCCCGACCGTGGCCGACGACTACGGCGCACTGCGGGAAGCGCTCGACAAACTGCGGCTCAACGATGCCGCGCTGCGTTTCGAGCCCGAGAGTTCAGAGGCGATGGGCTTCGGCTTCCGCTGCGGTTTCCTCGGGCTCCTGCACATGGACATCGTCCAGGAGCGGCTGGAGCGCGAGTATGACCTCGACCTGATCACCACCGCGCCGACGGTGGTCTACGAAGTCGTCACGACCGACGGCGAGGTGCTCGAGCTCGACAACCCGGCGAAGCTCCCGAATGTGTCGAAGATCGAGGAGATTCGGGAGCCGATCATCCTCTGCAACATCCTGACCCCGTCGGATTACATCGGGAACATCATCAAGCTGTGCGAAGAGAAGCGCGGCGTCCAGCGCTCGATCCAGTACTTGGCGAGCCAAGTGCAGATCGCCTATGAGATGCCGCTGGCTGAAGTCGTGCTCGACTTCTTCGACAAGCTAAAGAGCGTCTCGCGCGGCTACGCGTCGCTCGACTACCACTTCCTGCGCTTCCAGGCCGGACCCTTCGTCCGCCTCGATGTGCTGGTCAACGGCGAGCGGGTCGATTCGCTCTCGATGATCGTGCACCGCTCCCAGGCCGACCGCCGCGGGCGCGAGCTGACCGAGAAGATGCGCGAGCTGATCCCGCGGCAGATGTTCGATGTCGCGATCCAGGCCGCGATCGGCTCGCAGGTCATCGCGCGGTCCACTGTCAAGGCGTTGCGCAAGAACGTGCTGGCGAAGTGCTATGGCGGTGACATCACCCGCAAGCGCAAGCTGCTCGAAAAGCAGAAGGAAGGCAAGAAGCGCATGAAGCAGGTCGGGCGCGTCGAGATCCCGCAGGAGGCTTTCCTCGCGGTGCTCCAGCTGGACGGCAAGTGAGCGGGGGTCTGGCCGTTTCGCCGCGGCTCGCGACGAAACGGTCGATCGGTTTCGGGAGCCTATCGGGGCGCGGAGATTGACGACCGCCCGGACGCAGGCAGAACAGGGGATAGAAGGGCGACATGGACCAGCTCGATCTCGATTTCTCGGCGCTGCTCGTCGCGCTGACGCTGTTCACCGGCGGCGTCTGGGCGATCGACCACCTCGCGTTCCGGCCGCGCCGGCTGGCCGCCAACCCGGCTGCCAAGGAGCCGGTGCTGGTCGAGTACTGCCGCTCGTTCTTCCCGGTGATCGCTTTCGTGTTGGTCCTGCGCTCGTTCCTCGCCGAACCCTTCCGCATTCCCTCCGATTCGATGATGCCGACGCTGCTCGACGGGGACTTCATCCTGGTCAGCAAGTTCTCCTACGGAATCAAGTTGCCGGTCGTCAATCGCCAGGTGATCGAGGTTGGGGCGCCGCAGCGCGGGGATGTGGTCGTGTTTCGCTATCCCGGGCTCGGGCCTGACGATCCGCTCCGCAACCAGGACTACATCAAGCGCGTGGTCGGCCTTCCGGGCGACCGCGTCGCGGTCCGCGAGCGTCGCGTCTTCATCAACGGCGAGCCGGTGGACCTGAAGCCGGTCGGCGCCTACGAGGTCGAGAGCCGCACGCGCGACTACCGCGGCTTCGCAGTGCTCGAGGAGCGCCTCGGCGAGCGCGAGCATCAGATCCTGTTGGGACGCGCGCCCCAGTTCGCGGGCGGCCCCGAGGGCGAATGGACGGTGGGGCCTGGCGAATACTTCGTCATGGGCGACAACCGGTCGAACAGCCAGGACAGCCGGATCTGGGGTCCGGTGCCCGAAGGCAACCTGGTCGGCAAGGCTTTCTTCATCTGGCTCAGTTGGGATCGCCGCAATGGCGGCCTCGACCTCGAGCGGATGGGCACGACGATCCGCTGATCGGGTAGAGTTTCTGCGCGGTCCGATCGGCCCGCGCCGGGTCCGGATCGGGGAGGAGATCGACGATGCAATCTGCCAGGTACACGCGTGGGATGACGCTGCTCGGCTTCGTGATCGTGCTGATCATCGCCGGGTTCTTCGCCTTCATCGGGATGAAGCTGTTCCCGCCCTACGCCGAGCACCATTCGGTGCGGCAGGCAATGATCGAACTCTCCAACGAGCCTGGCATCGCCCAGAAATCCCCGGCCGACATCCGCAAGATGCTGGACGCGAAGCTGTACATCAACTACGTCACGCTGAAGCCCGAGGCGGTCAAGATCGAGCGCAGCGGGCAGGGGGTCACGCTGCGGGTCAATTACGAGAGCCGGGGCAACATGGCCGGCAATCTCGATTACGTCGTGACCTTCGACCACACCGTCGTGCTGGGGCCGAATCCGCGTTGAGGCCCGGAACGCCCACGGGAAGCCCGCTGAAATACCGGCATCGTTTCGCCGAGCCGGCGCTGCTGGAGACCGCGTTGACGCACCGCAGCGCGGGCCGCGCGCACAACGAGCGGCTCGAGTTTCTTGGCGATGCGGTCGTCGGTCTGCTGGTGACTGAAGCGTTATACGCAAAATTCCCGAATCGGACCGAGGGCGAGCTGACGCGGCTCCGTGCGGAGCTCGTACGGGAGGCCAGCCTCGCGGCGATGGCGCGCGAGATCGAACTCGGCGAGTACCTCCGGCTCGGTCCCGGTGAACTCAAGTCGGGCGGTTGGCGGCGGGATTCGATCCTCGCCGATGCCTTCGAGGCGCTCGTCGGAGCGACGTGGCTCGATGGCGGGATCGAGGCAGCCCGCGCCGCGCTGATGCCGATCCTGGGTCCCCGGATCGCGGCGCTCGGCGATGGGTGCATCCCCAAAGACCCGAAAACCAGGCTGCAGGAGTGGCTCCAGGGTCGGGCGCTGCCGCTCCCGGAGTACGAACTGGTCGAAGCGGTCGGCAACCCTCCACAGCAAGCCTTCTCCGCGCGCTGCCGGCTGCGCGAACCCGCGCTCGAGGCGATCGGGCACGGCGGCAGCCGTCGCGCGGCCGAACTCGACGCCGCCGCGCGCGTGCTTGCGGCGCTTCCGGAGCAGAGGGGCTCGCAGGCAACGGCATGAGTTTCCGAGCCGGCCATGTCGCGGTCCTCGGCCGGCCGAACGTCGGCAAGTCGACCCTCGTCAACGCCCTGGTCGGCCAGAAGATCAGCATCACCGCGCCGAAGCCACAGACCACGCGGCACCGGATCCTCGGGATCGCGACCGGCAAGGATCACCAGATCGTACTGATCGACACCCCCGGCTTGCATCCAGCCGCGGGTCGGGCGATCAGCCGACATCTGAACCGAACCGCGCGCGCGGCCCTCGACGAGGCCGACGCGGTGCTGCTGGTGGCCGAGGCGGGACGCTGGACCGACGGCGACGAGGCGGCGCTCGCAGCGGCGATCGAATCGAAGCGCCCCGTGGTGCTGGCGCTCAACAAGGTCGATCTGGTCGCCGACAAGAGCGCGCTGCTGCCCAAGCTCGCCGAACTGGCCCGGCGCCACGCCTTCATGGCGGTGGTGCCGATCAGCGCGCGGCGGCGAAAAGGACTGGAAGGCCTCGTCGATGAACTCGCGAGACTGCTGCCGGAGGCAGGGCCGATCCACGACCTCGACGATCTCACCGACCGCAGCGAGCGTTTCCTCGTCGGGGAGATGATCCGCGAGCAGGTGATGCGCCAGTTGCACGCCGAACTGCCGTACGCGGCGACGATCGTCATCGACGCCTTCGAGGCCGGCCCCGAGCTGACGCGCATTGCGGCGACGATCCTGGTCGAGCGCGACGGTCAGAAGGGCATCGTGATCGGCGCTGGCGGCTCACGCTTGAAGTCGATCGGAAGCGCGGCGCGGATCTCGATCGAGAAGCTGCTGGGTACGCGCGTGTTCCTCGAACTCTCGGTGCGGGTGCGAGAGTCGTGGTCCGACGACGAGGTCGCATTGCGCCAGCTCGGTTACGGCGATTGATGCCCGAATGCAGCGGATCGAGCGGCAGCCGGCCTTCGTGCTGTACGAGCGGCCCTATCGGGAAACCAGTGCCCTGCTGGAGGTCCTGACCCGCGACCATGGCCGGGTCGGCCTCGTCGCCAAGGGCCTGCGGAGCACGCGTCCTCGCTTTGGTCGCGGGGTCGTCGTGCCGCTGCAGGCACTCGAGATCGACTGGCATGCTCGCGGCGAACTGGGACTCCTCACCGGCGCCGATCCAGTTGGAGCCCCGATTCCGCTGTCGGGCGAGGGTCTGCTGTCGGCGCTCTATCTCAACGAACTGTTGGTGCGGCTGCTGCCGCGACACGATCCACACCCTGAGCTCGCGGCGCGCTATGCAACCTGCCTCGGGGAGTTGTGCGTCGCCGATACGGCGGCGCAGGCGTGGGCCCTGCGCCGTTTCGAGCGCGACCTGCTCGGGAGCCTCGGCGTCGCGCCCAGCTTCGTGCACGATGCCGGAGGCCGTCCGATCGAGATGGATCGTCGCTATCGGATCGCAGCCGAGGCGGGTGCGATCGCGATCGGGATCGACGACGTGCCGGGAGTGACCGTCGCTGGACGCACGCTGCTGGCGTTGGGGGCCGAGACCCTGCCTGATCGGGAGTGCCTGCGGGAGCTCAAGGGACTCTTTCGCGAGCTCGTGATCCACCAGTTGGGTGGGCGGGGCTTGCAGGCATGGGCGATGGCAGCGTCGGTGCGCCGGAGACTGGCCGACACCGAGGCCTCCTGAAACAACCAGACCAATCTTCGCCCGCTCAGTGCGGTCGGTCGGCAACGAGCTGCTCGACCGTCCGCGCGATCACCGCCGCGGCGTGCGCTTGCGCTGCGGCTGTGCCGGCACCGCTGCGCAGTGCGTCTTCGAGATCGCCCAACGCCGCCGCGGCCGCGTTGGCCCCGCACAGCGCGCAACCCCCGCGGGCACGGTGCAGTACGGACAGCGCGGCTGGCGCGTCGCCGAGGTCGAGGGCTTCGCCGATCGAGCGCCATTGGCGGGGCAGTTCGCCGGCGAGGAGGCTGCGCAGTGCCAGCACGGTCGCCTCGCTGCCGAGCCGTTCCAGGGCGGCGCCGTCGTCGAGCAGGCGATGGTCAGGCGCTTCGGGAGTCTGAAAGATCGCCGCTCCCGGCTCGCGGAGGCGTCGTGGATCGAGCGATTCGAGCACGGAAAGCGAGACCGGCTTCTGCCACGCGTCGAGAAAACCGCCGGCGAGCAGCGCGGCGCGGCGCGACGGTGGCAGATCACCCGACATCGCGATCGCTGGCGCCGAGCGCGAGGCCGCCCCCATGTCGTTTCGCAGGCGAGCCAGCAGGGCGGCGCCGTCGGCGTCGGGAAGTTGCAGATCGACGAGGAGCAGGTCGAAGCGTTCGCGCCGCGCGGCGTCGAGCGCGGCGGCGCTGGTGGTCACGAGTCGCACGGAATGTCCGACGCCGGCCAGCGCATCGACCAGGAATCGCCCGAGGATCGGGTCGTCTTCGGCGGCGAGGATCGTGAGACGAGGCTGGGCTGTTTCAGACATGACGGCGTAGACGAGGCGAGGCCCCATGATAGGTTCGCGAGTCGCCCGATCCGGAGGTCCGTGCATGCCCGCAGCGCCCGTCGAACTCGAACTCGAGATCGTCGACCTCTCGCACGACGGCCGCGGCGTCGCCCGGCACGAGGGCAAGGCGGTGTTCGTCGATGGCGCGCTGCCCGGCGAGCGCGTTCGCACCGAGCGCACCCGGCGATCGCGCCACCACGACGAGGCGCGAACCCTTGAAGTCCTGGTTCCTTCGCCCGAGCGCGTCGCCCCACGCTGCGCCCACTTCGGCACCTGCGCCGGCTGCACCTTGCAGCACCTCGACCCGGCGGCGCAGATCCGGGCCAAGGAGAAGAGTCTGCTCGAGAATCTGAGCCGAATCGGCGACGTCGCGCCGGCACGGGTGCTGGCGCCCCTGGTGGCCGAGCCTTGGGGCTACCGTCGGCGCGGACGGCTGTCGGTGCGCCACGTCGAGAAGAAGGGCCGCACCCTGGTCGGCTTCCGGGAGGCCAACGGCCGCTACGTCGCCGACCTCGACGGCTGCCCGGTCGCGCACCCGGCGGTCGGCGATCGGATCCGCGCGCTCGCGTCGCTGATCGACACCCTCGACGCGCGTCGTGCGATCGCGCAGATCGAGTTCGCGGTTGGCGATGGCCCGGTGTGCTTCGTGTTCCGCAACCTGGTCGAACTGGGCGAAGCCGATCGGACCCGCCTGATCGGGTTCGCCCGCGCCGAAGGCGTGATCGTGATGCTGCAGCCCGGCGGCATCGACTCGGTGACGCCGCTCGAGCCAGCCTCGGTCGAACTCGCGTTTTCGATACCCCGGCACGGCATCCGTCTGGCCTTCGAGCCGCTCGACTTCATCCAGGTCAACGCCGCGATCAACGAGGCGATGATCGACCACGCAATCGAGCTGCTGGCGCCGGAGTCCCGCGACCACGTGCTCGACTTGTTCGCGGGGCTTGGCAATTTCACGTTGCCGCTGGCGCGTCACGCGGCAAAGGTCGTCGGCGTCGAGGGCGAAGCGGGCCTCGTCGCGCGCGCGCGGGCCAACGCCGTGCGCAATGGCCTTGACAATGTCGAGTTCCACCAGGCCAACCTGTTCGAGGACCAGAAGGGCGCCGCGTGGTTGCGCGCGGACTGGGACCTCGTGCTGCTCGACCCGCCGCGGGCCGGTGCCGAGGCCGCGGTCGGATCGCTGCCGCGCGGAGTGCGGCGCGTGCTGTACGTGTCTTGCCATCCGGCCAGCCTCGCGCGCGACGCCGGCCTGCTCGTGCACCAGCATCGCTATCGGCTCGTCGCGGCAGGCGTGATGGATATGTTCCCGCATACCGGCCACGTCGAGTCGATCGCACTGTTCGAACGTTGAGCGGCGGTTCCGGTCGCGCGCTGCAGGCGCCGCCGGAGCCGTGGGAGCGAGCGACATGCGCTGATAGACTCTTGCGATGCCGGTCGAGATCGAACGCAAGTTCCGCGTCCGCGACGGCCGCTGGCGGCGGCTCGTGACCGCCCGCATCCCGATGCGCCAGGGCTATCTCGGCGGCGATCGCTGCTCGATCCGGGTGCGTATCGAGGGTGACCTTGCCACCCTCAACATCAAATCGTGCGAGCCCGGCGCGCAGCGACTCGAGTTCGAGTATCCGCTGCCGCCTGGCGAGGCCGACGTGCTGCTCTCCCGCTTCGCCGGAGAACTGGTCGCGAAGACGCGCCATCTGGTGCCGCACGACGGCCTTGTGATCGAGATCGACGAATTCGAGGGCGACAACGCGGGCCTGGTCGTCGCCGAGGTCGAGTTGCCGGCGCTCGACCACGCCTTCGCGCCGCCCGAATGGCTCGGCGAGGAGGTCACCGACGACCCGCGCTATTACAACGTCGCGCTGGCTCGCATGCCGTTTTCGGCATGGCCGGATCGCGAGAGGCTGCGCTTTCGGGACTGACGATGCTGCTGATCGGAATCGAAGGGACGCACGTTGCGCCGCACGAGGTCGCCTGGCTGCGCGAGCCGGGCGTCAGCGGCGTGATCCTGTTCCGGCGCAACTTCGCCTCGCGCGAGCAAGTCGCCCAACTGGTGGCCGAGATCCGCGCCGCGCGCGCCGCGCCGCTGCTGGTCGCGGTCGATCAGGAAGGTGGTCCCGTGCAGCGCTTCCGCGAGGGTTTCACCCGGCTGCCCGCGCTGGCACGCATCGGGGAACGCTATCGGACCGACCGGCGGGCGGCAGTCGAGCTTGCCGAGATGCACGCCTGGCTGATGGCCACCGAGATGCGCGCGCTCGACATCGACCTGTCTTTCGCGCCGGTGCTGGACCTCGCCCGCGGCAATCGCGCGATCGGCGAGCGCGCCTTCGATGCGGACCCGGCAGTGGTCGCCGATCTCGGCGCGGCCTACCTCCGCGGCATGCGGCTCGCCGGCATGGCGGCGACGGTCAAGCACTTCCCCGGACACGGCTCGGTGCCGGAGGATACGCACGACGACGACGCGATCGACCCGCGTCCGCTCGAGGCGCTGCGCGCCGAGGACCTGGTGCCCTTCGCCCACGCGTTCGAGGTTGGCGCCGAGGCCGTGATGATGGCCCACGTACGCTATCCGGCGGTCGCGCCCGAGCCGGCCGGCTATTCGTCGCGTTGGATCGGCGAAATCCTGCGCGGCGAGATGGGCTTCCGCGGCGTCGTGTTCAGCGATGACATCGGCATGGCAGCGGCCGAATCGGCCGGCGGCGTGGCCGCGCGCATCGACGCCCATCTCGACGCCGGCTGCGACGTGGTGCTGGCATGCCGCCCCGACCTCGTGCCCGATGCGCTCGCCGCGGTCCGCGGGCGCGTGCCGGTCGCGCCGGAGCGGCTCGCAACGCTCCGCGGCCTGGTCGCGCCAAGCTGGCAGGCGCTCGCCGACAATCCACAGCGGGACGCCTTCATCGCCCGCGTGACCGCCCTCGACGCCGCCTCGGAGACTCCGGCATGAGCCATGACCACCCGCTCGAGGCTGCCCTTGCGACCGCCGACCTCCTCCACGACCGCGTGGCCCTGCTGGCGGCGATCGAGCGTATGGCGCAAGAGATCGCGCGGGACCTCGCCGGCCGGCGACCCGTATTCCTGACCGTGATGAACGGCGGCCTGATCGTCGGCGGGCACCTCGCGATCGCGCTGCCCTTCGACTGCGAGTTCGACTACTGCCATGCGACCCGCTACCGCGGCGGCACCAGTGGCGGCCCGCTGGACTGGATCAAGGCGCCGCGGATGGCGCTCGCCGGTCGTGACGTGCTGCTGGTCGATGACATCCTCGACGAGGGCTACACGCTGCGCGCCGTGCGCGACTACTGCCGCGGGCAGGATGCGGCCAGTGTGCGCATCGCGGTGCTGTGTCGCAAGGTTCATGACCGCTGCGTGCCGGGCCTCGCGGCCGACTATGTCGGTGTCGAAGTGCCGGATCGCTACGTCTTCGGCTTCGGCATGGACTACCACGAGCAGGGCCGCAATCTGCCGGGGATCTGGGCGCTATGAGCGCGGCCCCAGCGCTGGCCGTCATCGGCGGGACCAGCCTCTACGACCTGCCGGGGCTCGAATCGCCGCGGGAACTCGCGATCGAAACCCGCTGGGGCGCACCGTCGGCGCCGATCGTCGTCGGGCGCATCGATGGTGTCGAGGTCGCCTTCCTCGCCCGCCACGGGCGCGGCCATGCGGTCGCGCCGCACCGGGTCAACTACCGCGCCAACCTCGCAGCGCTCGACGCGCTCGGCGTACGCCGCGTGCTCGCGGTCAACACCGTCGGCGGCATCTCGTCACGGATGGCGCCCGGTGCGCTGGTGTTGCCTGACCAGATCATTGACTACACCCACGGGCGGGAGGCGACGTTCTGGGCCGAGGACGGCCCGGGCACGATGCGCCACGCCGAGTTCGGCGAGCCCTATGCGCCGGCTTTCCGCGCGGCGGTCGCCGCCGCTGCGGCGGCGGTCGGCGTCTCGCTGGTCGAGCCCGCGACCTATGGCGCGACCCAGGGCCCGCGCTTCGAGAGCATCGCCGAGATCGCGCGCATGGCCCGGGACGGCTGCGACGTGGTCGGCATGACCGGGATGCCGGAAGCGGCGCTCGCGCGCGAACTCGATCTCGACTACGCCTGCATCGCGCCGGTCGCGAACTGGGCGGCTGGTTGCGACGCGCGCGGCACGGGTCGACGCGACGTACTGCCGATCAGCCTCGAGGAGATCTTCGCGCACCTCGCGCGTGCGACCGAGCCGATTCTACAAATCGTCGCGGCATTGGCCCGCACCTGAGAGCTCTGTGCCCCGATTTGCCCCTGCCGCGAGTGGCTGACCGCGACGGTTTGCAGGCAAGAGCGGTCGGGCGCCGGACCGACGCGCCCGGCGCTCAGTACCGCCGCAGCACCCCCATCGCCACGCCCTGCACCTGAACGCGATCAGGCGCGTAGCGCTGCACGGTATGTGCCGAGTTCTCCGGGAAAAGTAGGATTTCGCCGGGGCGCTGCTCGATGCGCTTGAGCGTCGCTTCTTCATTGTCGATCAGTGCGACGACGGTCTCGCCGTTGCGGGCCTCGGTGCGCGGCTCGACCAGGACCACGTCGCCGTCGAGGATGCCGGCGTCGCGCATCGAGTCGCCCTTGACGCGCAGCGCGTAGCAGCGCAAGCCGCGAGTCATCCATGGTGGCACCTCGACCGACTCTTGGCGCAGCACGGCCTCGATCGGCCGGCCTGCGGCGATCGCGCCGAGCAGCGGCACGCGGCCGTCGTCGTTCGAAGCCTCGCCGACCAGTCGCACCCCGCGCTGCTTGCCCAGCATCGGCTCGACCAGCCCGGCCTTGACCAGCGCGACCACCTGCTTGTGCAGCGAACCGCGGGAGGCGAGGCCAAGGTCCCGGCAGATCTCGGTCAGCGAAGGCGGGAGCAGGCCCTGCTGGCGTCGGCGACGCAGGTAGTCGAGCAACTCGTGCTGGCGGCGGGTCAGCGGGGGTACGTTCTCGTCGTGGGCGACCGAAAGAGAACCAGAGGGCACGACCGTGGACATCGATGCCGCTGCCGGCAAGACGCCATGGCGCGCTGGCCAACGACCGGATCCGCGCGGGGCTTGGCCCCGTATCTTCGGTTTTTCAACGATTTCTGACGGATTACTCGATTCGTTCGATCCCGTGGGAGGGGGAGTGGCCGGCTCCGGCGTCACCGTCGCCGCCTCCTCGACAGCAGCGCTGGCGGCAGGGACCGGATCCGCGTCCGCTGGCGGTGGGGAAAACGTCCAGAGATCGAGCTGGAGGTCATCGACGCTGGCGTCGGACGAATCCGGCCTGCGGGAACGGGGAGCTTGTCTGTTCTTCATCCGTTCTCTAACCTCCATCGGTATCGGGTCGGATTCCTGTTTG
Source organism: uncultured Lysobacterales bacterium (assembly GCA_937924195.1). Taxonomy (GTDB): domain Bacteria; phylum Pseudomonadota; class Gammaproteobacteria; order Xanthomonadales; family Ahniellaceae; genus UDEA-SF1. The sequence continues at coordinate 2,996 of CALDVP010000120.1, read as the reverse complement.
CGCTCGGTGTCGGAATCCGGAATAGAACGTCAGGGAAACATCGTATGTCGAATCCTGCGCGATTGCCAGCACGGGGGTCCGAGCGGAGCGAGCGTGAGGACTGGGCGCCGGCGCTGTCGCTGCGCGGCGCGAACGAACTGGGCGCCGCGCTGGCCGAACGCTTCGCCGGGCGGGTCACGGCGCGGATATCGGTGCCGGCGCGCGAGGCGCGCGTCGTGGACTTTCCGGACACGCTCGAGCCGCGCCTGGCCGCGGCGCTGCGCAGTCGCGGTATCGAGCGGCTGTGGAGCCACCAGCGCGAGGCTTTCGATCACGTGGCCGCCGGTCGCGACGTCGTCGTCGTGACGCCGACCGCCTCAGGCAAGACCCTCTGCTACAACCTGCCGGTGCTGGACGCCGCGCTGCGTGACGGTGTCAAGGCGCTGTACCTCTTTCCGACCAAGGCGCTGGCCCAGGACCAGGTCGCCGAGCTCTCGGCGCTGAACCAGGCGGGCGAACTCGGCGTTCGCGCGTACACCTTCGACGGCGACACCCCGGCCGACGCGCGCCGCGCGGTGCGCACGCGCGGCGACATCGTCGTCAGCAACCCCGACATGCTGCACCAGGCGATCCTGCCGCACCACACCAAGTGGGCTCAGTTCTTCGAGCAACTCGCTTTCGTCGTGATCGACGAGGTGCACCACTACCGTGGCGTGTTTGGCTCGCACGTGGCCAACGTGGTCCGGCGGCTGCGGCGGATCGCGGCCTTCTACGGCGCGTCTCCGCGCTTCATCCTGTGCTCGGCGACGATCGGAAATCCGCGCGAGCATGCCGAGGCGATCGTTGGCGGTCCGGTCGTGGCCGTGACCGAGAGCGGCGCGCCGGCCGGTGAGAAGCATCTCTTGCTGTGGAACCCGCCGGTCGTCGATCCCGAGCTCGGGATCCGCGCTTCGGCGCGCTCGCAGTCGACCCGGATCGCGCGCGCGGCGGTCCAGGCCGGCCTCAAGGCGATCGTCTTCGCGCGCTCGCGGCTCGAAGTCGAAGTGCTCACGAAGTACCTCAAGGACTTCTTCGACCACGATCCGCGCAAGCCCGCACGGGTGCATGCGTACCGCGGCGGGTATCTGCCCGAGGAGCGGCGCGCGACCGAGCGCCGGCTGCGCGAGGGCGCGATCGACTGCGTCGTCAGCACCTCGGCGCTGGAACTCGGCGTCGACATCGGCATGCTCGACGTCGCGGTGCTGAATGGCTATCCAGGGAGCATCGCCGCGACCTGGCAACGGCTCGGCCGGGCCGGTCGGCGTCAGCAGGCGAGTCTCGGGGTGCTGGTCGCGAGTTCCGAGGCGCTCGACCAGTATGTCGTGCGCCACCCCGAGTTCTTCGTCGGCTCGCCGCCGGAGTGCGCGCGGATCGATGCCGACCAGCTGCTGATCCTCCTCGACCACGTGCGCTGCGCGGCCTTCGAGTTGCCGTTCCGGGCCGGTGACTGCTTCGGGCCCCATGACCCGAGCCCCTTGCTCGAGGTACTGGCCGAGGACGGCGTCGTGCATCGGGACGGCGCGGAGTGGCACTGGATCGCCGACAGCTACCCGGCCAACGCGGTGAACCTGCGCGGCGTCGCCGATGGCAACTTCGTCGTCGTCGACCTCACTGACGGCGGCAAGACCGTGATCGCAGAGGTCGACCACGCCTCGGCTGCGCTGACGCTTTACGAGGGCGCGATCTACATGGTCCAGAGCCGCCCGTGGCAGGTCGAGCGGCTCGACTGGGTCGGGCGCAAGGCCTTCGTGACGCGCACCGAGGCCGATTACTACACCGACGCGATCGACTACCAGAAAGTCAAGATACTGGAGGCCTTCGAAGCCGCTCCGGCCGGCCTCGGCGAGTGCGCGCACGGCGAGATCCACCATGTCCGCCGGGTCACCGGCTACAAGAAGATTCGCTACTACACCCACGAAAACATCGGCTACGGCAAGGTCTCGCTGCCCGATAGCGAGATGCACACGACTGCCTTGTGGTGGCGGCTTCCGGATCGCGCGCTCGATACCGCCTTCGCGTCGCGCTGGGCGGCGCTCGACGGATTTCTCGGTGCGGCGCACGCGTTGCACACCGTGGCGGTGGTGCGCGCGATGGCCGAGCCGCTCGACCTCGGCCGCGCGGTGGGTTCGGGGCAGGGCGACTGGCATGCCGTCGCCGAGCCGGGCGGTCGTGGCGCGATTCGTGATGCGGCCGACCGCGAACTCGACCCGGCCGATCTCGCGCGTTTCGAGCCGACCGTCTTCCTCTACGACAACCACCCGGGCGGTTCGGGGCTGGCGGCCCCGCTCCACCGGGCGCGCGACGCGCTGGTCGCCGAGGCGACGCGGCTGGTCCGGGACTGCGCCTGCGCGCATGGCTGTCCGGCCTGCATCGGGCCGGTGCTCGAGCACGACGAGCTGCGCGGTCGCGACGCGAAGGGTTCGGCGCTGCGCGTGCTGGCGCTGCTGGCCGGAGATCCGGGCGCGGTCACGCCACCGGTCCGCGCATGACGGCGCGGCTGGCGGACCTCGCGGCGCTGCGCGCGCGGCTGGCGCGCGTGATGGAGTCGGCCGCGCCGACGCCGCAAGCCGAGGGTGGACCGGAGAGAACTGCACGCGCCGCAGGGTCGGCCGCAGCTGGACCGATGACCGCCGCGATCGAAGACCTCGACGTCGCGGCTCTGCGCCAGTCCTTGGCGGTCCGCGCGCGGCGCACGCAGGCAGTCCCGGCAGAGCTGCCCGGCAAGGCGATCGCCGACGGCGTGCGCCGCATCGAGAGCCGGGAGCGCTTCGTCGAACGGCTGCCGGAACGGCGACCGGACTGGGTGCGCGACGAGGCCGACGCACCGAGCGAGCTGGTCTTCGTCGATACCGAGACCTCCGGCCTCGCCGGTGGCACCGGCACCCTGGTGTTCCTGCTCGGCGTCGGTCGGGTCGCGGACGGCGTGCTCACGATCGTCCAGTACCTCCTGACCCGGCCGGCGGCCGAGGCTGCGATGT
>CALDVP010000119.1 GCA_937924195.1 uncultured Lysobacterales bacterium | reverse complement strand
ACCGCGGCCGCCACGAGACCGATCCAGGCAGCTGGGTGGTCGACGCGGTGGATCTCGCTCGGACCGACGGTCGCGCTGACCTCGGCCACCGAGGACAGGCGGATCGGCTGCGCCGAGCCGGGATTGATGACGAGGTTGCGGATGTCCTCGATCGAAGCGCGGTCCGCTTCGCTGGCGCGGACGAGCACGTCGATCTTGCGATCGCGGAAGCTGTAGCGCGTCGCCACCTCGCCACGCACCTTGCGAACGACCTGGTCGGCGATCTGGCGCGTCGTCAGGCGGAGCGCCGCGGCGCGCTCCTGGTCGAAGCGGATCTGGATCTCCGGGTAGCCGCGTTCGACGGTCGACTTGACGTCGGCGAATCGATCCGAGGCCTCCAACCGACGCTTCATCTCGTTGCCGGCGCGCTCGAGCGCACCGAGATCGAAGCCGCGGATCTCGATCTCGAGCGGGGTCGCAAAGCTGAAGAGCTGCGGCCGCGTGAACTTGACCTCGACGCCGGGGCGCTCCGCGAGCGAGGCTCGCAGCATCGCCATGGCCTCGCGCTCGCCCGCCTCGCCGGCGCGCGGCGCGAGCGTGACCAGCATCCGTCCGATGTTCTCGCCGGATTCGGTGGGATTTGCGTCGAGCCGCGTGCCGGACCCGCTGACCCCGTAGATCGTCGCGATCGGGCCCCGGCCCGAGGCGCTGCGCTGGATCCCGGCGACGACGCGGTCGGTGTCCGCGAGAGGCGTCCCGGGCGGCATCGTGACCGTCATGTCGAAGCGACCCTGCTGGAACTGCGGGATCAGGTCGAGGCCCAGCGTGGGCAACAGCGCCATCGCAGCCGCGAAGGCGATCGCCGAAGAGCCGAGTATCAGACCGGGGCGATCGAGCGCCCGCGGCAGGTTGCGGTGGTACCACGCGGCGCCGCGTTCATAGGGAACCAGGGCCACGGCGCCGACCGCGCGCAGCGCGCCTCCGAACGCACCGCCGACGTGATCCCAGACCCACATCACGGCGCGGACCGCCGCGCGCGGCAGCGTCGTGAACAGGAACCCCGCCACGGCCCGCCAGGCACGCGCGATCGGATTCCGCGGCGGCGTCGGGATCACCGCCGGCGGGTCGTCGCGATCCTCGGCGAAAGCCCGCGGCGCCATCCCGCCGACCGATGCCAGCGTTGGGATCAGGGTCATCGCGACCAGCAGCGACAGCAGCAGCGCGACGCTGACCGTGATCGCCTGGTCCCTGAACAGCTGCCCGGCGACACCCTCGACGAACACCAGCGGGAAGAACACCGCGACCGTCGTCAGCGTCGACGCAGTGACCGCCATCGACACCTCGGACGCGCCGGAGACCACTGCCTCGACCACGCCGAGCCCCTGCTCGCGCTTCTTGGCCACGCTCTCGAGCACCACGATCGCGTCATCGACGATCATGCCGGTCGCGAGCGCAAGGCCACCGAGCGACATCACGTTCAGCGAGAGGCCGAGCTGCCCCATCACGAAGAAGGTCGCGATGATGCAGATCGGCAGCGTCAGCGAGATGATGAAGGTGCTCCACGCGTGGCGCAGGAAGAAAAAGATCACGAGGATGGCCAGCACGCCGCCCTCGATCGCCGCGTTGCGCACCTGCCGGATCGACTGCCGGATGAACACCGACTGGTCGTCCACGGTGGTCAGGCTGGCGCCCTGCGGAAGTCCGCGCTCGATCTGCTCCAGGCGCTGCTTGACCGCGTCCGCCACCGCGACCGTGTTGGCGTCGCCTTCCTTGTAGATCGCGAGCTCGACTGCCTCGCGGCCGTCGATGCGGATGATCGCCTCACGCTCGCGGAAGCCCTGGCGTACCGTCGCGACGTCGCGCAGGCGCACCGGAACCGCCCCGCCGACGCGCACCAGCATGCCGCCGATCTCGTCCACCGTCGCGAACTGGTTGATCGTGCGCACGAGGAAGCGCTGGCTTCCCTCCTCGATGCGGCCACCCGAGACGTTGACGTTCTCGGCGCGGAGGCGGGCGATGATCTCGGACACATCGAGGTTCAACTGTGCGAGGCGCTGCTGGTCGATCTCGACCTGGATCTCGTCCTCGAGGCCGCCGCCGACCTTGACCGCGGCGACGCCGGGCACTGGCTCCAGCCGGCGCTTCAGTTCCTCGTCGGCGAATCGCCGCAGCTGCTTGAGCTCGGCTTCGCTGGCCTCGCCGACCGAACCCGACAGGCCAAGCCGGATGATCGGATCGGTCGAGGGATTGAAGCGCAGCAGGACGGGCTTTCGCGCATCGAGCGGCAACGTGAGCACCTCGAGGCGGTCGCGCACGTCGAGACTGGCGCGATCCATGTCGGTGCCCCACGCGAACTCGAGGATGACGTCGCTCTGCCCCGCGCGCGACACCGAGCGCACCTTGCGCACATTCGCGACCACGCCGAGCGCTTCCTCGACCGGCTGCGTCAGCAGGCTCTCGATCTCGGCCGGAGCGGCTCCGGTGAGCTCGGTGCGGACCGTCAGCGTCGGATAGGACAGGTCCGGCAACAGGTTGACCTTGAGGTCCGACAGCGCGATCAGGCCGAACAGCACCAGCGTGACCGTGGCCATCGCGATGGTCACGCGGCGGCGGGTCGAGAGTTCGACCAGATTCACTGGGCGGCCTCGAGCACCTGGACCGCGACGCCGTCACGCAGCGCAGCGCGACCGACGGTCACGACCTTGTCGCCGTCGGCGAGTCCGTCGCGGACCTCGACTCGGCCGCCGTGTGCGAATCCGATCGAGACGACGCGACGGCGGGCGACCGTGGTCGGCTGACGCGGCGCCGTCTCCGCGGCATCGCGCATCGCACGACCGCGCCCACGGGTCTCGCCGGCTGGCGCCACCTCGATCGGAATGCCCCGCTCCACGACGTAGACGAAGGCCTGGCCGTCCTCCTCGGCCAGTGCCTCGCGCGGGATCGTCAGCGCGTCCACTCGCGTGTCATAGACGACCTCGAGCCGACCGAACATGCCGCTCTTGAGCCGCCCGGCCGGATCGCGAAACTCGGTCGTGACCCGGAAGGTCCCGGAGCCGGCCTCGACCACCGGGCTGACCCGCGCGACCTTGCCCCGGAAGACCTCGCCGGGCAGCGCGTCGACCACCATCTGCACATCGAGGCCCGGGCGCATGATCGCGAGCTCGCGCTCGGGCACGTTCAGCACCGCCAGCAGCGGATCGAAATCATCGATCCGGAACAGCGTCTGGTTGGGCTGGATCAGGTTGCCCTCCTTGACCAGTCGCAGCGAGATCACCCCATCGATCGGCGCGGTGATCTCGGTGTAGGACAGCTCGAGCTTCGCCAGCTCGTAGGCGGCGCGCTGGGTCGAGAGATCGGCCCGGATCTGGTCGAAGGCCTCGGTGCTGATCAGCTTGCGCGAGTACAGATCTTCGGCCCGGCGGTAATTGTTCTCGAGCCGCTTCAGGTTGGCTTCGGCTCGGGCGAGCTCGAGCCGGGCGCGTTCGGAATCGAGCCGCGCCAGCACCTGCCCCGTTCTGACCTTGCGGCCCTCCTCGGTGAGCAGTTCGAGCAGCACGCCGCCGGTCTTGGCAGCGACCTGGGCCTCGCGCGCCGGCTCGAGTGCCGCCGTGCCGTTGTAGCTGGCGACGATGGACTCGCGCGTCGCGACCGCGACCTCGACCGGGATCCCGGCGGCGCCGGACGCGGCGGCATCGTCCTGTGGCCGGCGACCGCAGGCGCTCAGCATGACGGCCAGGACGGCGACGAGCGAGAAGGCGAAGCGAGGCGTGGCAGCAGCGGTCATGGAGGTCTGGATCTCTCGGGGATGGGTCGGCGCGGCGGCCGGGATCGGCGCAGCAGATTCCGCGTTGCACGATACGGAGCACGGTCTGCTCGCGCGTGGGCCGCAAGTCACGCATCCCATTCGCAATCCGACCTGTCCACTCGGACCAGCCCGACCCAACGAGCCGGTGGGCCCCGTCGCTGATCGCGGGCTACACCCGCCGGCGCCATCGGCGTTCGCCGCTCGACCATCCGGCCCTGGATAACCCGAGTACGGCAGACGAGCAGTACCCTGACGCACTCCTCCGGCTGCTAAACTTCGGCGCTTCGCGCGTCCCGTAGTACGCGCGCGTCCCGGACGAGATCGACGACCCATGCGCCCAGCGACCTTCCTCCTGCTTGCGGCGGCCCTCGCCGCCAGCAGCGCCAACGCCCAGACCATCGTGCCGAACGCCGAGAATGGCCGGATCAAGGCCTATACCTGCGGCGGCTGCCACGGCATCCAGGGCTGGCGCAACGCTTATCCCAGCTTTCGCGTGCCGCGGATCATGGGGCAGCACTACGACTATCTGGTGCAGGCGCTGTCCGATTACCGCTCCGGCGCCCGTCAGCACCCGACGATGCGCGCGCAGGGCGAAGCCTTGTCCGACCAGGACATCGCGGACATCGCAGCCTTCCTCGCCGGTGGCGCGCCAGCCGTCGTCCCCGCGCCGACGCCGGTTGAGGCCCGTGCTGTCGAGGATGCACCCGGCGCGGCGACAGCCGACGCCGAACCCGCCAACCCGCCTTCCGAGTGACGCCGGCCATGAAGCAGTTCGTTCTTTTCGCCCTGCCCCTCGCCCTCCTGGCCGGCACCGCCCTGGCCGGGCCGCCGGTCGGCGACGCCGAGCGTGGCGGCAAGATTCATCGCGGCGAAATCGCGATCGAGGGCGCCGCCGCGTGCAGCACCTGCCACGGCGTCGATGGCAACGAGACCATCAACGGGACTTTCCCGCGCCTCGCCGGCCAATACCCCGAGTACCTGGTCCACGCGTTGAAGAGCTATGCCAACGGCACCCGCGACAACGCGGTGATGATGCCGATCGCGAGCGCGCTGAGCCAGAAGGACATGGAGGATCTCTCCGCCTTCTACGGCTCGCAGAACGGCTCGTTGAGGCTGATCCCGACGGATCGGTGAACTGGTTGCCGGAGGTCGCCGCCAGAGCCCCGATCGTCTTCACGCGCGGGGATCTCAGGCAGGCGCCCTTCAGCCACGCCGGATGTAGGGATCCAGCCCGGCTTCGTGATCGGTCACGTCCCGAATGCCGGTGATCTCCGGGATCCGCGCCTTCAGCGTGCGCTCGATGCCATCACGCACCGTCACCTCGACCATGCCGCAGCCGTGGCAACCGCCGCCGAAGCGCAGCACGACGACACCGTCCGACTCGACCGCGACCAGGGTGCAGCGACCGCCATGCTGCGCGAGTTGCGGTGAGATCTCGCACTCGAGGACGTGGCGGACGCGCTCGACGAGCGGGGCATCGGCGCCGGGAGCACGACCCTTGATCTGCGGCGCCCGAATCGTCAGCGCGCCGCCGGTCGTATGGGTCCGGTAATCGACCTCGGCACCATCGAGGAACGGCGCGCTCGCCGCCTCGACGTAGAGCGTGAAACCCTCGCAGTCGATCGCCCATTCGTCCCCGGCGAGATCACCGGGTTCGCAGAACTCGAGCTTGACGTCCGCGCGCGGCGTACCGGCCGCTACCACACGCATGCGCACGCCGAGCCCCGGGATGCCCTGCTGGGCGACGAGGCGGCGGAAGTGTTCCTGCGCAGCGTGTCCGATCTCGATCATCGCAAAGGGCCTGAAGCGGCGCCGGCCGCGTCATCGACGAACGCGATGGTAACTGCGGGCAGGTGAGCGATGGCTCGACGGGCCATCGCGAGCGTGTTGCCGGACCACGGCACCGAACGATCGATCGCGCGTGCGATCATGGAGGCTACGCACATCCCGCCCGGACCGCGCCCGATGACCACCATCACCGCCTCGCTCACCGACCTCGCCGCCCTCACCTGCCGCCCACTCAAGGGCGCCGAGCACCTCCTTCCTGCCCGCGAAGTCGAGCGGCTGATGGGCCTGCTCCCCGGCTGGTCGGTATCCGAAGAGGGCCGGGGGATCCGGCGCGAATACCGCTTCCGGCAGTACTTCGAGACCATGGCCTTCGTGAACGCGGTCGCGTGGATCGCGCACCGCGAGGACCATCATCCGGACCTCGAGGTCGGCTATTCGCGTTGCCTCGTCGGGCTGTCGACCCACGAAGTCGGCGGGCTGTCGTTGAACGACTTCATCGTCGCCGCGAAGATCGAAGCGCTCGGGACGCTGCGCTGAAGGGCGCCGCAGCCTCCGACTCGGCCGCGACGCCGACCGGCTCGCGCCGGAGCTCGCCGAGCTTCTCGAGGACCGCACGGAGCTCATGCGGCAGCGGCGCATGAAAGGCGTACTCGCCTTCGGTACCGAGGTCGAGCGCCAGCTCGGCGCTATGCAGGAATAGCCGGCGCAACCCCGTCTCGCGCAGCGCAGCGTTCGCGCCGGGATCACCATACTTCGGATCGCCCGCGACCGGCAGGCCGATGTGACGGGCGTGCACGCGGATCTGGTGGGTACGCCCGGTGTCGAGCAGCACCTCGACGAAGGCATGACCCGGGTACTGCTCGATGCGGCGGAACTCGGTCCGCGCCGGCTTCCCGCCCGGGGCGACCTCGACCACGCGCTCGCCACCCCGCAGCACCGATTTCTCGAGCGGCGCATCCACCCGTAGCACCGGTCGCGCCATCCGGCCGACCAGCAGCGCGAGGTAGCGCTTGCGCGCTCGACCTTCGCGGATCGCCGCCTGCGCCGCCAGAAGCGCCGAGCGCTTCCTGGCAATCAGCAGCACGCCGCTGGTGTCGCGATCCAGCCGGTGCACCAGTTCCAGCGCGTCCCGCGGCTTCAGCTGGCGCAGTTGCTCGATCGCGCCGAGCGAGACGCCGCTGCCACCGTGGCTGGCAAGGCCGCTCGGCTTGTCGAGCGCAATGAAGCGCCGATCCTCGTGCACGATCCGGCAGGCGAGCGCGGCGAGCGCCCGATCCGGCGCGCGCGGCGCCGCGTCCCGTTCGGCCGTGCGCACCGGCGGGATGCGCAGCCGCTCGCCCGCGGCGACTCGATGATCGGCTTTCGCCCGCCTGCCATCGACACGCACCTGCCCAGTCCGCAGCAGGCGGTAGACCCGCGACTTCGGAACCCCTTTGAGCAAGCCGACCAGCAGGTTGTCGAGGCGCTGGCCGGCGCGATCCTCCGGCACCGCGACGATCCGCACCCCGCTGACCTCGACCGGCGCCGCCGTGGCCATGACCGGCGGCTTCGCGCCCCGGATTCCACTCGGCGCGGGAGGTGAGCGCTGCGCCCCCAGCGCCGACGTCGGCGACGTGGCGGGTCGGCCGCCTGCGGCTCCCTTGCGCGCCGGACCGGCGCCTGTTTGCCGAGCGGCCTCCCGAGGCGTTATGCTGCGCCTCGACTTCGTGCCTCGAAGCTGCCGAGATTTCAATCACTTATCTCCGGTTTGAGAGACACGTCCGTCGGCGCACGCGAGCCCCGGGCGCGCGGTCGATCCAGGCAACCGCCGGCCCCGAGGGGCCGAACATCGTCTCGATTCGAGCCACGCATCGTATCGCCTGCGCGTCGAGGGTCCGGGGTTCCGGACCCCGGGCGGTCCTGCGGGATCGGCCCGGCACCAAATGGAATTGATGCGCTCACGCCGGCGGCGTGGCGCGCCGGCCGTCGCGACGACCGGTTCCCTGACACGCGATCGGCGCCGGAAGCGCGATCGGGGGGAATCGGCGGACGCCGACCGGTGCCCTCCGCCATTGGCGCAGGCGCCCCTTAGGGTTCATCACAATGAAGCGAATGCTGATCAACGCAACTCAGCGTGAGGAGTTGCGCGTGGCCATCGTGGACGGCCAGAGCCTCTACGACCTCGACATCGAGACACCGTCCAAGGAACAGAAGAAGTCCAACATCTACAAGGGCCGGATCACCCGGGTCGAGCCGAGCCTCGAGGCCTGCTTCGTCGAGTATGGCGGTGACCGCCAAGGCTTCCTGCCGCTCAAGGAGATCTCGCGCGACTACTTCGCCGATGGGGTCGACCCGAACAAGGCCGGCATCCGCGAGCTGGTCAAGGAGGGCCAGCAGGTCGTGGTCCAGGTCGAAAAGGAGGAACGCGGCACCAAGGGCGCCGCGCTGACCACCTTCATCAGCCTCGCCGGCCGCTACACGGTGCTGATGCCGAACAACCCAAAGGCTGGGGGCGTGTCGCGCCGGATCGAGGGCGACGACCGCGCCAACATGCGCGAGGTCTTCGACGCCCTCGAGGTGCCCGACGAGATGGGCGTCATCGTCCGCACCGCGGGCCTCGGTCGCGACGCCGAGGAACTGCAGTGGGACATCGATTATCTGCTGCAGGTGTGGAAGTCGATCGCCGAGGCCGCGCTGTCGAGGCCGGCGCCGTTCCTGATCTACCAAGAGTCGCGGCTGATCATCCGCGCGCTGCGCGACTACCTGCGCCCGGACATCGGCGAGATCCTCGTCGACAACGAGGACGTCTACCAGGAAGCGCGCGAGTTCATGCAGCAGGTGATGCCGGCGAACCTGCGCAAGCTGAAGCTCTACCAGGAGAAGGTGCCGCTCTTCTCGCGCTTCCAGATCGAGTCGCAGATCGAGAACGCCTTCGACCGCACGGTGCGCCTGCCCTCCGGCGGTTCCATCGTCATCGACCCGACCGAGGCGCTGACCGCGATCGACATCAACTCGGCGCGCGCCACCAAGGGCAGCGATATCGAGACCACCGCATTCAACACCAATCTCGAGGCCGCGGTCGAGATCGCGCGGCAGATGCGCATCCGCGATCTCGGCGGGCTCATCGTGATCGACTTCATCGACATGGAAAGCCCGCGCCACCAGCGCGAGGTCGAGGAGAAACTGCGCGAGGCGATCAAGCTCGACCGCGCGCGCGTCCAGCTCGGGCGCATTTCGCGCTTCGGCCTGCTGGAGCTCTCCCGCCAGCGCCTGCGACCCTCGCTGGCCGAGTCGGCGAACGTCCGCTGCCCACGCTGCGACGGCCACGGCCACATCCGCAGTGTCGAATCGCTGTCGTTGTCGATCCTCCGCCTGATCGAGGAAGAAGCGATGAAGGAGAACACCGGCCAGGTGCTGGTTCAGACTCCGCCCGAGGTCGCCAACTACCTGCTCAACGAGAAGCGCCGGCCGCTATCCGAGATCGAGCAGCGGCACGACGCCAGCGTCGTCATCGTCGCCGATCCGAACCTCGAGACGCCGCACTACGAGGTGCGCCGGATTCGCGAGTCGGAACTGCCCGAACACGCGCGACCGAGCTACGAACGAGTGACGCCCGTGGAGGCGATGGCCGCGCCGCAGGCCGCGCCGACCGGTCGCCGCGAACAGGCGGCGGTGACGCGCATCACGCCCGCGACGCCGGCGCCGCAGCGGGACGACGCGGAGGTCGCGGCAGCGGCGCCTGGACCGATGCCGGCGCCGAAGCCGTCCACCCCCGCCGCTCCGGCGCGGATCGCCGCCCCGGCGGCTGCACCACGCATGGGTCTCTGGCAGCGCATCATCGCGTTCTTCGGCGGATCGTCCGAACCGGAACCCACCGCGAAGCCGGCCACTCGCGATGCCAGACCGCGACGCAGCGAGCGCTCGGACGGCGGACCACGCCACCGCCGCGACGAGCGCGGACCACGCGACGATCGCCGCGGCGCTGACGGCAAGCCGGGCCTTCGCGACGACCGTTCACGCGGCAACGAGTCGCGCAGCGACAACGGGACGGGTCGCGATGCGACAGCGGCAAAAGCCGGCTCGAAGTCACAACCCGGACCCCAGCCGAAGCCGCGTCTCGCCGCTTCCAACACGAATGCGGGTCCGAAACCCCAGCCGGCTCCCCGCGCCACACACGCGCAGGGGCAGGCCGCAGCGGTCCCGTCCTCTTCCACGCCGCAGCCAGCCGACGCCGCGCGGCATCGGACCGCCCCGCTCGTCGCGGCCGTGGCCAGCACGGGCGCGGCCGAGGCGACGCCCGCGCGGGAGCTCGCTCCGACGGTCGCAGTCGGCGCTGGCCCGGCCACGCCGACCGGCGATGCTGCGGGCGAAGCCGGCGACATGCCGAAGCGCCGCCGCGGTCGCCGCGGTGGTCGTCGCCGGCGCAAGCAGGGCCAGCCGCCGAACGACATGCTGGCGCCAGGTGCCGTCGACGGGCTGGCGGTCGAGGATGAGGCCGATGGGGACACCGACGACACCGGAACGACCGTGGTCCAGGGCGCTCCGGAAACTGCCGTATCCGGCATGTCGCCCGCACCGCCGGCACCAGCTGCGCGCGACGGCGAGACGACGGGTCGTGGTCCAGTCGCGGCGAGCGCCACGGTTTCCGCGCCGCTCCCCGTCGAGGAATCCTCGGCACCGCCGAAATCCGAGGCTCCCGACATCGGTCCTGGCGCCGACGCGAATCGCGAGCCCGGGGTCACGGAGGCTCCGGCTGCCAGTGCCGCACCGGTCTCCGAAGCCGCTGGCCGCACAGACGGACCTGCGCCGCGCGCCGCCGCGTCGACCCCGCGTCCGCAGCCCCTGCCGCGCCCGGTGCGGCAGCAGCCTGAACCTCGCGTGCCGTCAGCCACACCGCTTGCGAGCGCGATCGCGGCAGCGACGCACAGCCAGGCCACGCTCGACGAGTTGGCGCGTGCGGTCTTCGCTGCCGACGAGGAAACCCGCAAGGCGCCACCTGCGGCATCGTCGAGCCACGCTCCGGGCGAGGCACCGATGGCGACGCCGGAAGCATCACCCGCTGCGGAGGATCCCATCGTCGCAGCCGCAACCGCTGCTGCGCCCGTGTCCGCCGCGGCGACGCCCGCTGATGCGCTGACACCGCGTGCGCCTTCTGCGGTTGCCCTCGTCGAACCCGAGCCTGAACCGGGCGAGATCGACGCTCGGGCCGATCCAGCGCAGAGGCCGACGCCGCCCGTCGCCGCGGCGCCGGCGCAGACCGATCCTGCTCGGACCGCGGTCACCGAAATGGATCCGGCCCGCCCTGTGGTCGTCGCTACCGCAACACCGACCGTCTCGGCCGAGGACATCGCCACGAAGGCGGGGCGCGACGGCGACGAAGTGGCCGCGCGCGAAGGGTCGCAGCGACTCGCCACGGCGGTGGAGACACCCGCGCCCGAAGCCGGGGCGACGAATACTCGCGCGCAGTCGGACGCTTGACGGAGGAAGCGCGATGCGGCGCGCGATCGACGCGACGTGGTTGCACTCGGCGCCGCCGGTGAATACCATGCGCGACTTGCTTCGGGGGCCGCTTTCGCGGCCCTTGTCTCCCTCGGGGTGTAGCTCAGCCTGGTAGAGCGCTACTTTCGGGAGGTAGAAGTCGGAGGTTCGAATCCTCTCACCCCGACCAGCCACCGCCGCGATCCCGGCCGTGGCGGAGAGTGCCAAGCGATGGACGTTCGCGGCGCGCAGCCGATAAGCTGGCGCCAGACGACGTGACCGAAACCGGCGCATCGGATCAGTCCGGTGTCCTGATCCCCGACCAGGGTTCTTCGAACGGCTCGCCGAGGGCCAGCGCCGCCGGCCGACCGCCCGCCATCCGTAACGCCCCGAGCCCCGGCCCACGCCGGTTCGAAGGTGATCCAGCGTTCCTGACGAATCGCCCCTAAATGCTCGACCTCGACATCGCATGAGCACCGAAGCCGTGCCAGGCCCGGCCACGGTCTTCCCCGAGCCGCCGCAGCAGCAGGAGATGCCGCTCGCGATCGTGCGCGGGCAGCCGGTCCTCGAGATGCCGCAGGACCTCTACATCCCGCCGGATGCGCTCGAGGTCATCCTCGACGCCTTCGAGGGTCCGCTCGATCTGCTGCTGTATCTGATCCGGCGCCAGAATCTCGACATCCTCGACATCCCGGTCGCGGAGATCACGCGCCAGTACATGGGCTACATCGAGCTGATGCGCGAGCTCAAGCTCGAACTCGCGGCCGAATACCTGGTCATGGCCGCGATCCTCGCCGAGATCAAGTCGCGGTTGCTGCTGCCCAGGCCACCGACCCCCGAGGGCGGCGAGGAGGACCCGCGCGCGGAGCTGGTCCGCAGGCTGCAGGAGTACGAGCGCTTCCGCCAGGCGGCAGAAGACCTCGACCGGCTGCCGCGCCTCGATCGCGACACCACGACCGTCCACGCCCACGTGCCGGACCGGCACGTGATCCGGATCCCGCCGACGGTCGACCTGCGCGAGATGCTGCTGGCGCTGCGAGACGTCATGCTGCGCGCGGAGCTCTACGGTCACCACACCGTCGCCCGCCAGGCGCTATCGGTTCGCAACCGGATGAGCGACGTGCTGAAGACGCTCGAGGACCGCGAATTCCACCCCTTCGAGACACTGTTCTCGGTCGAGGAGGGTCGACTGGGCATCGTCGTCACCTTTCTCGCGATCCTCGAACTGGCCCGCGAACAGCTGATCGACATCGTGCAAACCGAACCGCTCGCCCCGATCCACGTGAAGTCGCTTGCGGCCTGACCGCCGATGGCTCGCCAATCCGCCATGGAACCGATCCAGATCCGACGCATCATCGAAGCGGCCCTGCTGGCCGCGTCCCAGCCGCTGCCGATCCCACAACTGCTCGCCCTCTTCGCCGACCACGAGCACGTCGATGCCGACGCGATCGGCCGCGCCGTCGAGGAACTGCGCGCCGAGTCCGCCACCCGCGGCGTCGAACTCGTCGAGGTGGCTTCCGGCCTGCGCTTCCAGGTCGCCGCGGATGTCCATCCACACGTAGCGCGGCTGTGGACCGAGCGCCAGACGAAGTATTCGCGCGCGCTGCTCGAGACCCTGGCGCTGATCGCCTACCGGCAGCCGATCACGCGCGGCGAGATCGAGCAGATCCGCGGCGTGACCGTGGCCGCCAGCATCATGCGCACGCTCGAGGAGCGCGAGTGGATCCGCGTCGTCGGCCATCGGGACGTCCCGGGCCGACCGGCGCTGTTCGGGACGACACGCCAATTCCTCGACTACTTCAACCTGAAGAGCCTCGACGAACTGCCGCCGCTCGCCGCGATCCGCGACCTGTCGGAGATCGAGCCGCAGCTGGCGCTCCCGGTCGAAGGCGACGGCGCCCGACGTACACCGCGCGTCGATCTCGAGACGCTGGAAACCCGGGCCGTCGACGGCGAGGCGACGGCCCCGGCAACCAGCGCAGGAAGTCCCGACGCCGAACGACCTGGTGCCGATGGCAGCGACGCAGACGGCGTCGCCCAAACCGATACCGGCGGCGACGCCGCCCCCCCCACCGCGCCCGACACTGGTCGCGCGCCGGAGTCCAACGCATGACCGAATCGACCCGCAAACCGCTGTCGCTCAAGCGCGACGCCCTGCCCCACGCCGGGATCGAGGAGCGGCTCCAGAAGGTGCTCGCGAACGCGGGCCTCGGCTCGCGCCGCGCACTCGACGAGCGCATCGCCGCCGGCGAGATCCGCGTCAACACTCAGGTGGCCACGCCAGGCGCGACGGTGCGCGGCGGCGACCGGGTCGAAATCGACGGCAAGGCCTTCATCGCAGTGCCGAGCGAACCCGAAGAAGCCCAGGTCCTGATCTACCACAAGCCCGAGGGCGAGGTGACCACGCACGACGACCCGGAGGGGCGACGCACGGTCTTCGAGCGGCTGCCGAAGCTCAAGGGCGCGCGCTGGATCTCGGTCGGACGGCTCGACATCAACACCACCGGCCTGCTGCTGATCACGACCGATGGCGAACTCGCGCACGCGATGATGCACCCCTCGCGGGAGCTCGCACGCGAGTACGTCTGCCGCGTCCATGGCACGGTCGACGAGGGGATGCTCGCGCGCCTGCGCACGGGCGTCGAACTCGAAGACGGACCTGCGCGCTTCGACGAACTGCATGTGATCAATCTCGGCGAAAGCCACTCGTGGTTCCGCGTCGTGCTGCACGAAGGCCGCAACCGCGAGGTGCGGCGACTGTGGGAATCGCAGGGCGTCACGGTGAGCCGGCTGAAGCGCATCCGCTACGGCAGCATCGAGCTGCCGCGCGAGCTGCGCCGTGGTCACTGGCGCGCGCTGGAGCCGGAGGCCTACCGCGCCCTGCGACGTGAGCTTGGGCTTGGCGAGGCGCCAATGACACTGACCCTGCAGGCGGTCATCGGCGTGCGCCGCGCGGCCAAGGCGGCGAACGAGTTTCGGCCGTCCGGCCGCAGCGAAGGCTGGATCGCCGGGCGCGCCGACGAGGCGCGCGAACTGCGCGCCTTCGACTTCGTGCGCGACGAGGGCAAGGGCCGTCCCGGCGGGCGCAAGCCGAGGTCGCTCGGCTTCGGCGGCGCCCGCGGCAAGGGCGGCCCCGGAGCCCGCACTCGTCGCGGCGCCGCGCCCGGGCACGAGTTGGCGAGCGGGCCCGGTGTCTGGCAACCCCCCGGTGCCGAGGGCGGAGTACGTCCGCCGTTCAAGGCTGGCAAGCGTCGGCCGGCCACGGCCGGAAACCCTGGTGCGGCCAGACGCGGCGGCCCGGGACGAGGCGGTCCGGGTGCCGGCGGTCCCGGTGCGGGATTCCCTGTGAATGCGGGTCGCGGTGCCCCCGGTCGGCAAGGTCCCGCCGGACGCGGCAAGCCAGGCGGCCCCCCAGGCGAGCGCGGCGCCCCCCCTGCGCGCAGTGGACCGCACACTGGCGGCCCCGCGCGCGGCAGCGGCCAGGGCCAGCGGCCCGGTAAGGGCGCCCCGCGAATGCCCTACGGCTTTCCCTCCGACCACGCCTACGCGCAGCGCTTCCGCGAAGTCGACGGCAACGTCGCGCCCGGCGTGCCGCGGCGCAAGCCAGGCGGTCGTCGCGGTCCGCCGACCGGCCGACGTCGCGACGACTGAGAATCCCCGCGACCGGACGGTTCTGTCCTGAGGATCGACGCATTCCACGGGGCGCGAACTTCGGGGCGCCTCCGCGGCACCGCCGGCGGAGTCCGGCGAAGTCGCGGGAGACTCCACCGCGCAAGCACGATCACCGGCGATCTGCGACGCTCAGTGCCTCCCCTCCGGCTAGCGAGGAGCGCCACGATGACCATCCGGGCCTATGCCGCCGACGCGCCGCGCACCGCACTGCGTCCCTACGAGTTCGATCCGGGCCCGCTGGCCGACGAGTGGGTCGAGGTCGCGGTCGACCACTGCGGCGTCTGTCATTCGGACCTGTCGATGATCGACAGCGAATGGGGCCGGACGCCCTACCCGATCGTCGCCGGCCACGAGGTCGTGGGCCGCGTCGTGGCGGTGGCTCCGGGCGCCAAGCGGGTGAAGGTCGGTGATCGCGTCGGCGTCGGCTGGTATGCATCGAGCTGCTGCGAGTGCCGCACCTGCCTTGGCGGATCCCAGCACCTGTGTGCGCGCGCGACCGGCCTCATCACGCACCACCGCGGCGGTTTCGCCGAACGCGTGCGCGCCCACTGGCTATGGACCACGCCGTTGCCCGACGGCCTCGACGCCTCGACCGCGGGTCCGCTCTTCTGCGGCGGCATCACCGTCTTCGGGCCGATCGCGCGCTGCGGGGTGAAACCGACCGACCGCGTCGGCGTGATCGGGATCGGCGGGCTCGGCCATCTCGCGGTGCGCTTCCTGCGCGCCTGGGGCTGCGAAGTGACCGCGTTCACCTCGTCGGTATCGAAGCGGGCCGAGGCCATCGAACTCGGCGCGCACGAGGTAGTCGCCAGTGATGATCCCGCCGCGCTGAAGCCGCTTGCCGGCCGCTTCGACTTCGTGCTGGTCACCGCGAACGTGCCCTTGCCGTGGCAAGACTATCTCGCGGCACTCGCCCCGCGCGGCCGCCTGCACGTCGTCGGCGCGGTGCTCGAACCGATCCCGGTGCCCGCGTTCGCGCTGATCGGCGGGGAAAAGCAGGTCTCCGGTTCGCCGCTGGGAAGCCCCGCGACGCTCGCCGACATGCTGGACTTCTGCGCCCGCCACCGGATCGCGCCGACCGTCGAGCGCTTCCCGTTCCGGCGGATCAACGACGCGCTGGCCCACCTGCGCGCCGGCCGCGCGCGCTGGCGCGTGGTCCTCGACGCCGACTGGCAGACCGTCTGACGGATCGCGCGAACGATCGCACCCAAACCCTGCTGCCATGTCTCCGGAGTCCAGCCGTACGCCCTCCGCCACCGCGGATACTGGCCGGGGATGCTGGATTTTTGCCGCAGCCTTGACTAATGTCCGGGCGCTGTGTCGGCGCGGTGCGCGCGAAGCCGTTCCGCCGAACCGACCAGTGGAGCCGCGTTCCGCGAGGCGCGGGTGGTCGATTCGAATCTGGGGTCATCGAAATGAGCGATCAAGAAACCGGCACGGTGAAGTGGTTCAACGACGAGAAGGGCTACGGCTTCATCAAGCGCGAGAACGGGCCCGACGTGTTCGTGCACTTCCGTGCCATCGTCTCGAGCGGACCGGGCCGGCGCAGCCTGGCCGAGGGGCAGAAGGTCCAGTTCAAGGTCGTGCAGGGTCAGAAGGGTCTGCAGGCCGAGAACGTCGTCGCGATCTGAGCCTGCTCCGATCCGATCCGATTCGCTTCCGGGCGGGCCCCATGGGCCCGCTTTTTTTCTTCGGCCGAGGGCGGGCTCGGCGCGGTGCGGTCACCACGCGAGGCGCGTGATCCGTGGCTCGGGACCGTCGTATCGACGTTCGATGATCCGCGTGCCCGCAGGCCCCGACAGCAGCACGGTGCTCGACCGCGTGCCGTAGCCCGGCGCCTCGATCCGCACGGGTCCGAGCATCCGCTCGCGCTCCAGGCCCACGCCGGTATCGGGCAGCGTCGATGAATCCGGATGGCCACCGTCGCCGAGCGTCGCGAGCAGGGCCGGCACCGGGTCGACCTGCGCCAGCGCCGCCGACATTCCACCGAGCGCCCGCCGCACCTTCGGCCACGGGCTGTCGAGCAGGTGGTTCGACAGCGCGTGCAGACCAGGCTCGAGCAGGCGCGAGCTGGCGAGCGAGCTCGCTGCGTACCACAGTCCGTCGCGATCGCCGACCAGCAGATTGAAATCGGCGTAATCCCCCCGGGAGGCGACCGCGGCCCTGGCGTAGTCCTCGGCGCGGGCCTCGCCTTCGAGGAAGGAAGCGACCAGGGCACCGCGAGAGCGAAGGCCGACCCGTCGCGCGGTCGGGTCCCGGAAGTTGGTCAACGCGGCGAAGCGGCCATCGCGCGTCACCCCGAGCCAGGTGCCACCCGCGGCCAGGTCGCGGCCGGCGACGACTCGGCCGCCCGGCCAGGGCGCCAGCGGTGCCGAAGGCCGGTCGCGAAACTCGTCGCGATTGGCCGCGACCACCAGCGGCCAGCGCCGATCGACGCCGACTGCGAGCACGATCAGGCACACCCCAAAACTCCGCCCGTCACCCATGACCTCCGGTTCATGTCCGTCACGGCGAACGCGCAAACAATAGTGCCCCCGGGCCACGGCCTTGGCCAACGGTGATACCGATGCCACGATCCCTCGCGATACCGCTACTCGCGGGTCTAATCGGCCTCGCCGTGGCTGCGCCGACGCCCGCCTCGCCCGATCCGGCGCTCGTCGAGATGCGCCAGTTGCTCGGCCAGAACCGCGTCGGCGAGGCGGTCACGATCGGCGAGCGCGCAATCCGCGCCAGCCCGAACGACGCGCGCCTTTGGCTGTGGCTCGGCCGCGCCTACGGCCGCAAGGCGATCGAAGCAAACCTGCTCGCGCGCGCGAGCTGGGCCGGCAAGACGCGGGAGGCCTGGGAGAAGGCGGTCGAACTCGATCCCACGAATACCGAGGCGCGCTTCGACCTGATGCAGTACTACCTGCAGGCGCCCGGCATGCTGGGCGGCAGCATCGACAAGGCCAAGAGCCAGGCGGATGCGATCGGCCGGATCGATCCCGCGCACGGCCAGCTCGCGCTCGGCATGATCGCGATGACCCAGAAAGACTCCGCGGGCGCCGAGACCGCATGGCGCGAGGCGGTTCGCCTGGCGCCCTCGGACCACCGCGTAAGGTTGGCGTGGAGCGCCTTCCTGACCCGCGAAGCGCGCCACGACGAGTTGTTCGCGTTCTGGAACGGCCAGGCCGAGAGTTTCCCCGACGACGCGATGGTCCAGTTCCAGATCGGGCGCGCCGCAGCTGTGACTGGCCAGAACCTGGAGGCCGGCCTCGCCGCGCTCGATCGCTTTGCGACGATGTCCCGCAAGCCGACCGAAGAGCAGCTGTCCGCTGGTGCTGCCTGGTGGCGTCGTGGCCAGATCCTCGAGAAGCTTGGCCGGTCCGACGAGGCGCTCGCCGCCTACGAGGCCGCCGTCGTCGCGAATCCGAACCTTGCGGACGCGAAGAAGGACCGCGACCGTCTCGCCGCCGCGCGCTGAGCCGCGGCCTTCGCAGCCTCCGTGCCAGCCGCAAACCGGACCGCTCGCGATAGGCTCGATCCCTCGAACGGGGGGATTCCGATGACCACGGCTTCCGGACCGGCCGGCGCGCCGGCCGACGGTGAACTGGTGCGCGCAGTCGGAATGACCGGCCTTGCGGCCTCCGTGGTCAACATCATCGTCGGCGGCGGCATCTTCGTGCTGCCGGCCACGCTTGCGCTCGCACTCGGACCCGCCGCCCCGCTCGCCTTCGTGCTGGGCGCGCTGGTAATGCTGCCGATCACCGCCTGCTTCGCCGCGGCCGGCAGCCGCGTCACCGCCACCGGCGGCCCCTACAGCTACCTCGGCGCCGCTTTCGGCCCGTTCGCCGGTTTCATCGGCGGATCGCTGATGTGGATCACCAATGTCGCGTCGATCGCCGGCATTGCCGCGGCGCTCGTCGACCAGGCGGGCAACGCGGTCTCCCCGCTCGCCTCGCCCACGGCCAGGGCCATCCTGCTGGTCGCCATCTACGGCCTTCTGGTACTGGTCAATGCGCTCGGCATCCGCGTCGGCATCCGCGCGATCATGACGCTTGCGGTCCTCAAGCTGGCGCCGCTCGTGGTGCTGGTTCTCGCCGGGCTGTTCTTCATCTCGCCCCCGAACCTGGCCTGGCAGGGCTGGCCGGCGTGGTCGGCGATCGGATCGGCGATGGTGCTGGTGATCTTCGCCTACGCTGGGATCGAGACCGCGCTGATTCCCTCGGGCGAGGTCAAGGATCCGAACCGGCTGGTGCCCAAGGCAACGCTGCTCGCGACTGCGTTCGTGATCGCGCTGTACGTCGGGCTGCAATCCGTCGCGCAAGGCTTGCTCGGCGACGGTCTGGCCGGCCACCCGGCCCCACTCGCCGCTGCCGCAGGCGCGGTGTGGGGCGGCGGCTTCGCTCTGCTGGTCGCGACCGCGAGCGTGTCGATGCTGGGACTGATGCAGGGCAACCTGGTCGGCTCGTCGCGACTGCTGTACGCCTTCGGTCGAGACGGCCTGCTGCCACCTGCGCTCGGCCGCGTCACTGCGACGCGGCGGGTGCCGCTGGTCGCGATCCTCGCACACGCCGGCGTCGGACTGGGACTCGCGCTGGTCGGCGAGTTCGCGACGCTGGCGATGATCTCGGGTGGTGCCGTCTGTCTCGTCTACATCGGGGTCTGCGCCGCGGCCTGGCGCCTCGAGCGCCGCGGCGTCGCGACGCACGGCGCGCCTTTCGCGCTGCCAGGCGGCGCCCTGCTGCCAGCGGTGGGCATCCTCGCGCTGGCATTCGTGCTGTCCACGCTCCCGGCCCTGCAGTGGCTGGCGATCGCGATCGCGCTTGCCGCTGCGCTTGCGCTCTACGGGCTCGCGCGACTCGCCCGGCGCGACTGAGACCGGCCGCTGGCGCGATACTGCGCCCAGGACCACCGCCATGCCGATCGACACCCACGTCCACATCGATGCCCCGGAGTTCGACGCGGACCGCGATGCCATGCTTTGTCGCGCTCGTGCAGTCGGCATCGATGGCTTCGTTGCGCCCGCGGTCATCGCTGGGGGCTGGTCGGCGCTGGCCGCGATCGCGGCGGCAAACCCGGACGTGTACCCGGCTTTCGGGCTGCACCCGATGTACCTGGCCGAGCACCGGCCGGAGCACCTCGCACAGCTCGAGCGCCGGATCGCCGACACCCCGGCGGTCGCGGTCGGCGAATGCGGACTCGACCTCCAGATCGAGGGTCTCGACGCGGATACGCAACGCGGCTATTTCATCCGCCAGCTGGCGATCGCGAAGGTCGCCGGGCTGCCGGTGATCGTCCACGCCCGACGCGCCGTCGACGCGGTGATCGCCTGCGTCCGCAAGATCGGTGGCGTGACCGGCGTCATCCACAGCTTTCCCGGCAGCCTCGAGCAGGCACGGCAACTGAGGGACCTCGGATTCCGGCTCGGCTTCGGCGGCCCGGTGACCCATGAGCGCGCGCGGCGGCTGCGCGAGGTCGTCGCCCGAATCCCGCTCGAGCAGTTGCTGCTGGAAACCGACGCGCCGGACCAGCCACCGGCGACGCGCCGCGGGCAGCGCAACGAGCCCACGAGCTTGCTCGAGGTCGCAACGACCGTCGCCACGCTGCGCGGGATCGACCGCAGCAGACTTCTCGCCGCGGTCGACGCGAATGCGCGCGCGTTGTTCCGGATCGCAACCGTGCCAACGCTCGGTTGCAAACCGCTACCGTTCGTGCCCGACGGGCAGCCGCCCGACTGGACCGGGTGACGCGATGAAGAACGCCTTGACCACGTTGCTGCTCGGCTGGTTCGCGCGACTGCGCTTCCCGACGCTACTGACGATCACCGCGTTGCTATTCGTCGTGAACCTGTTCGTACCCGATGTTCTGCCCTTCATCGACGAGATCCTGCTCGGCCTCGTGACGCTGATCCTCGCGAACTGGAAGAAGCGCGACGCGCGAGAAGCCGCGTCGACGACGGCGGCGGACGAGCGCTCATCGATCGATGTGACGCCGACGCGCGGCGGCAGGGACACGCGCGCGCCGGACGATACTGGGCCGCGCTGACTGGTTGAGCCGTGCGCAAGGCGCGCGCTCCGTCCGCGTCTACAAGGAGATCGCCCACAGTGCTGAGCGCGTCGCCACGCGTCAGCCGGTCACGCGCGTCCAGAACTCCTTCACACCATCGAGCCATGACGACTGTCGTGGCTGATGCGCGCGGCCGCCGTCATCGAAGGTCGCCTCGAAAGCCTCGAGCAGCTCTCGCTGGCGGGCCGTCAGGTTCACCGGCGTCTCGACCACGACCCGGCACAGCAGGTCGCCCGGGGAGCGCGAACGCACCGACCTGACGCCCTTGCCGCGCAGGCGGAACTGCCTGCCGGTCTGGGTCTCGGCCGGAATCCGGATCTGTGCTTCGCCGTCGAGCGTCGGCACCGCGATCTCGGCGCCGAGCGCGGCCTGCGAGAAGCGAATCGGGATCTCGCAGTGCAGGTCATCGCCGTTGCGCTCGAAGATCGCGTGCGGCCGCACATGGACATCGATGTACAGGTCGCCGGGTGGCGTGCCGCGGTGCCCGGACTCGCCCTCACCGGCGAGCCGGATGCGGTCGCCGTTGTCGACGCCGGCCGGAATCCGGACCTCGAGTGTGCGCACTTTCTCGACCCGGCCGCTGCCATGACAGGACCGACAGGGATCGGCGGGCACCTGGCCGCGACCGCCGCAGGTCGGGCAGGTCTGCTGGATCGAGAAGATGCCGTTCTGCATCCGAACCCGGCCGTGGCCGCGGCAGGTGCCGCAGGTCTTGAGCTTGCGATCGGCAGAGCCGGTCCCGTCGCAGGCCTCACAGTCGACCAGGCCCGGCACGTGGATCTCGCGCGTAACGCCGAACACGGCCTCCTCGAGGTCGAGTTCCATCACGTAGCGCAGGTCGGCGCCACGGCGCTCGCGCGCCCGCCCGCCGCCGAAGATGTCGCCGAAGATGTCGCCGAAGATGTCGCCGAGGTCCGGCCCCGTGCGACCGGCTCCGAAGCCGTGCTCGAAGGCGGAGTGGCCGTGCTGGTCATAGGCGCGGCGGCGGTCGGGGTCGGACAGCACCTCGAAGGCCTCCTTGGCCTCCTTGAAACGCTCCCCGGCCAGCTCGTCCCCTGGGTTGCGGTCCGGGTGATACTTCATCGCCAGGCGTCTGAACGCCTGCTTGAGCTCGTCGTCGGTCGCGCTGCGCGCGACGCCGAGGACTTCGTAGTAGTCGCGCTTCGCCATCCGATCCATCCATGCGACGGGGCGCGTGGCGGAGACCACGCGCCCCGCGTTTCATCGCCGCGCGCGAATCAGCGCTTGTCGTCCTTGACCTCGGTGAACTCGGCGTCGACCACATCGTCGGCCTTGCCCGACGGGCCCGAGCCACCGCCGGCGTCGCCGCCGCCCGGCCCCTGGCCGCCCGACTGCGCCGCCTTGGCCAGTTCGCCTGCGGCACGCTCGAGCGCCTGGCTGCGCGACTCGATCCGCGCCTTGTCGTCCGACTTCATTGCGTCCTCGAGATCCTTGATCGCGGCCTCGACCGCGCCGATCGCCTGGGGCGCCTTGCTGCCCTGCTCCTCGATCAGCTTGCGGGTCGCGTGGACCAGCGAGTCGGCCTTGTTGCGGGCGTCGACCAGCTCGTGGAACTTGCGGTCCTCCTCGCGGTGCGCCTCGGCGTCGCGGACCATCCGCTGGATCTCGTCGTCGGACAGGCCCGAGCCGGCCTTGATCTCGATGCGTTGCTCCTTGCCGGTCTTCTTGTCGCGCGCCGAGACGTGCAATATGCCGTTGGCGTCGATGTCGAAGGTGACCTCGATCTGCGGCATCCCGCGCGGCGCGGGCTCGATGCCGGCCAGATCGAACTTGGCCAAGGACTTGTTCGCGCTGGCGCGCTCGCGCTCGCCCTGCAGCACGTGGACGGTCACCGCGGACTGATTGTCCTCGGCGGTCGAGAACACCTGCGAAGCCTTGGTCGGGATCGTGGTGTTCTTCTCGATCAGCTTGGTCATCACGCCACCGAGCGTCTCGATTCCGAGCGAGAGCGGCGTCACGTCGAGCAGCAGCACGTCCTTGACGTCGCCGGACAGCACGCCGCCCTGGACCGCGGCGCCGACCGCGACCGCCTCGTCGGGATTGACGTCCTTGCGCGGCTCCTTGCCGAAGAACTCCGCGACCGCCTGCTGCACGCGCGGCATGCGGGTCTGGCCACCGACCAGGATCACCTCGCCGATGTCGCCGACCTTGAGCCCGGCGTCGGCCAGCGCAATGCGGCACGGCTCGATCGTGCGCTTGATGAGATCCTCGACCAGCGACTCGAGCTTGGCCCGGGTCAGCTTGATGTTGAGGTGCTTCGGACCCGAAGCGTCGGCCGTGATGTACGGCAGGTTGACCTCGGTCTGCTGCGCACTCGAAAGCTCGATCTTCGCGCGCTCGGCAGCGTCCTTGAGCCGCTGCAGCGCGAGCGGGTCCTTCGTCAGATCGATGCCCTCCTGCCGGCGGAACTCGTCGACCAGGAAGTCGATCACGCGCTTGTCGAAGTCCTCGCCACCGAGGAAGGTGTTGCCGTTCGTTGAGAGCACGTCGAACTGCTGCTGCCCATCGACATCGGCGATCTCGATGATGGAGATGTCGAAGGTGCCGCCGCCGAGGTCGTAGACCGCGATCTTGCGGTCGCCGCCCTTCTTGTCGAGGCCGTAGGCGAGCGCGGCCGCGGTCGGCTCATTGATGATGCGCTTGACCTCGAGGCCGGCGATGCGTCCGGCATCCTTGGTCGCCTGGCGCTGGCTGTCGTTGAAGTAGGCCGGCACCGTGATCACCGCCTCGGTAACCGGCTCTCCGAGGTAGTCCTCGGCGGTCTTCTTCATCTTCATCAGCACCTTGGCCGAGATCTCCGGCGGCGCCATGCGCTTGCCATTGACCTCGACCCACGCGTCGCCGTTCTCGTGCTCGACGATCTTGTAGGGGACGAGGTTGATGTCCTTCTGCACCACGTCCTCGTG
This sequence comes from uncultured Lysobacterales bacterium, assembly GCA_937924195.1. Classification (GTDB taxonomy): domain Bacteria; phylum Pseudomonadota; class Gammaproteobacteria; order Xanthomonadales; family Ahniellaceae; genus UDEA-SF1. The sequence goes on along the minus strand of CALDVP010000119.1, from coordinate 4,138 downwards.
GAACTTGCGCCCGATCAGGCGCTTGACCGCGTACAGGGTGTTCTTGGGGTTCGTGACCGCCTGGCGCTTGGCCGGGGCCCCGACGAGCACTTCGCCGTCCTTGGTGAACGCGATCACCGACGGCGTGGTGCGGTCGCCCTCGGCGTTCTCGATCACGCGCGGCGTGTTGCCCTCCATGATGGCGACGCACGAGTTCGTGGTGCCGAGGTCGATGCCGATGATCTTGCCCATGTCAGTCTCCGGAAGATGGATTTGCGGCCGTCGGCCGCGCTGGTCGGGAATTGGGGTTGCGCCACGCGTGATTCAAGCGGCCGGGTTCAGGCGGCCGGATCGCGGGCGACCTGAACCAGCGCGGGACGCACCAGGCGTTCGTGCAAGCGATAGCCTTTCTGCAGCACGGTGACGACGGTACCCGGCTCCTGCCCAGGCGCATCGACCATGCCCATCGCCTGATGCGACTCGGGATCGAAGCGCTGGCCGGCCGGATCGACCACGACGAGTCCGTGAGCTTCCAGCGCCTTTACGAACTGACGGTGGGTGAGCTCGATACCTTCGCGCAGCCGTCCCGGATCGTCGCCGCCCGCCTTGAGCCCAGCCTCGAGCGCGTCGGCCACCGGCAGCAGATCCGAGACCAACCGCTCGGTCGCGTAGCGGCGTGACTGCTCGGCATCGCGCGCGAGCCGCTTGCGCTGGTTCTCGACTTCGGCCAGCACCCGCAGCGATTCCTGCCGGCAGGCCTCGAGCTGGGAACGCAGTTCCAGCACCTCGGCCTCGAGGAGGACGCCATCGGCGGGTGACGCGCCGGTTTCCGGAACGCTTTCCGGACCGCCCGCGGCGGCCGGCGGATTCGATTCCTGCATCGGTCAATCCCTTCAAACCCCCGAGGACGCGCCAAATGCGGGCGATCGGCCCGCTTTCAAGGCCCGTGCAGGCGATTGGAGCCGCAACGAGGCCATGCTAGGTTCCCGCAATGCTTTGCCGCCTGATCGCTCGCGACTTCGCTCTCATCGAGTCCGCCGAGATCGAGATCGGCGCAGGGCTGACCGCGCTCACTGGCGAGACCGGTGCCGGCAAGTCGCTGATGGTCGATGCCCTGCTGCTGCTCGCCGGCAGCCGCGCGGACCCGGGGATGATCCGCCACGGCGCGCAGCGGGCGGAGGTCGCGGCCGAGTTCGACCTCACCACCCACGCCACGGTCCGCGCACGTCTCGTCGAGCTCGAGCTCGATGACGGCGACGGCTGTCGCCTTCGGCGGGTGCTCAAGGCCGACGGAACCAGCCGCGCCTTCGTGAACGACCGACCCGTCACGCTGGCCACGCTGCGCGAGATCGCCGGCGCCCTGTACGAGATCCACGGCCAGCACGAGCACCAGGCGCTGCTGCAGCGCAGTCGCCAGACCGCGATCCTCGACAGCTTCGCGGGGAACGAGGCGGCCCTCGCAGAGCTCGCCGCGACGACCCGACGCTGGCGTGCCGCCAGCGATGCGCTCGCGGCCCTCGACGCCAAGGCCGGGCGCGGCGGCGAGGCGCTCGCCTTCCTGGCCTTTCAGCTCGAGGAACTCGGTCGCCACGATCTCGAGCCGGCCGCGATCGCGGCACTCGAGGATGAACATCGTCGGCTCGCCCACCACGGCGAACTGGTCGCGGTCGCGGCCCGCGCCGCCGAGGCTCTCGACGGCGAGCAGCCACACGCGGCGCGCGCGGTGCTGGCGCGGACGCTGGCAGAACTGGAGCGGGCCTCCGAGCTCGATCCACGGCTGGTGGCCACGGCTGAAATGGTCCGCGAGGCGCTGGTTCCGGTCGAGGAGGCAGCGGAAGCGCTGGTTCGCTACCGGGACGCGGGAGAGCTCGATCCCGGGCGCGTCGAGCAGGTCGAACGCGAACTCGCGCGGCTGCACGACCTCGCTCGCAAGCACCGCGTTCCGATCGGAGGCTTGCACGCCCGCGCCGCCGAACTCGCCCGCGAGCGTGACGAGCTCGCGGCCGCCGACGAGCGCCGCGAGGCGCTCGAGGCCGCGCGCGAAGCGGCGCTGTCGGAATGGCGGGCGGCCGCAGCCGGGCTCTCACGGTCGCGCGCCACCGCCGCGGCGAAGCTCAGCGAGGCCGTGACCGCGCTGATGGGCGAGCTCGGCATGGCCGGTGGACGATTCGCGATCGAGGTCGTTCCCGACCCGGCGCGCGATCCATCGCCGCTCGGCGCCGACGAGGTCGAGTTCCTGGTCAGCGCAAACCCGGGCCAGCCGCCGCGGCCGCTGCGCAAGGTGGCCTCGGGCGGCGAGTTGTCGCGGATCGGGCTCGCGCTCGAGGTCGCCGCGCTCGGGAGCGACGAGGTCGCGACGATGGTCTTCGACGAAGTCGATGCCGGCATCGGCGGTGCCGTCGCCGAGGTCCTCGGGCGCAAGCTGCGCGAGCTCGGCGCCGCGCGCCAGGTGCTGTGCGTGACCCACCTCGCACAGGTAGCCGCCCAGGCCCATCGCCACTTCGCGGTGCGCAAGGACGTCGTGGACGGCCACACCCGCACCGCGATCAGCGCGCTCGACCCGGCCCGCCGGCGCGACGAGATTGCGCGGATGCTGGGCGGCATCGAGATCACCGACCGCACTCGCGCCCTCGCGGGTGACATGCTCGAGAAGGCAGGCTGAGCCCCGATGCCGACACGCCAGCCCGGAGCCCTGCGCGCGTTCGACGGCGACGGCAGCGGCCCGCCGACGCCGCAGCAGTTGCAGCGCCAGCTACCAACGGTCTATGGGCGCGGCATCCAGCTGCATCGCGCCGGGTTGGTGGTGATCGATCGGCACGACGAACACGGCGCCGTCGGCCGCGTCCGGGATGATCTTCCCGAGCCCTATCTGGTGCGCGTGGCCGCGCGTGGCCCGGCTGGCGCGCGGAGCATCGAGAGTTCCTGCACCTGCGAGCTCCGCGGCAATTGCGAGCATGCGGTCGCGCTGGCTCTGGCGTGGGCGGCAGAGAACAGCCGTCCGGGAAGTCCTGCCGCACGCGCGGCGGCGCGCGGGCCGGCTACCGGCGCGGCACAGGCCAAGCCGACCGTGCCCTGCCCGTGGGCCGACTGGTTGCGCCAGGCCGAAGCCTGCGCCGAGTCCGAAAGCGAAGCGCCGGCCCGCGAGGACGACCACATCCTCTACCTCCTCGCGCTGGACGATGGGCGCGCCCTGGTGCGACCGATCCGCGCCCGCGCGCTACGGACCGGCCGGCTCGGCGGCATCAAGCCCATCGAGCTCGACGACGACGAAACCCTCGAACGCCTGTCACGGCTGCCACCGGCCGACCGCGCACTGCTGTTGGCGCTCAAGTTCGGGCGCCGGGCCTATCGCGGTCACGAACCGTGGATCGATGTCTCCTCGGCCGGCCCGGGTGTGCTCGAGTGCCTGCTCGAGACCAACCGGTGCCACCTCGACGATCCCAATGGCCCGCTCGTCGGGCTCGGCCCGCTGCGCCCGCTCGGTATCCGCTGGCGCCTGCACGACGACGGCACCCAGACCATCGAGCCCGATGTCGGCGGGGGCACCGCATTCGGAGATGAGTGGTCCTGGTATCACGATCCCGAATGCCAGCAGATCGGCCGGCTGGAACCCGGCCCGCTGGCCGGCCGGGTGGCGTTGCTTCGGAATGCCCCGCCAGTCCAGCCCGACTACCGCGCGGAAGCGCTGGCGGCCCTCGCGAAAGCGGGATTCGGCGACCTGCCACAGCCACGGGCGCTCGAGGTAGTGTCTCGACGGGTCGACCCGCGAGCCGTACTGACCCTCGACCGGCCACTCGACGACGACGCCTCCGGCGGGGAATTGCCGCGTGGCATCGCGACGATGCTCGAGTTCCGCTACGGCGACTGCCTGATCCCGGCCAACGACGCGCGGGAGGAGCTGCGCGTCGTCGATGGGCGCCGCGTGATCGAGATGCCGCGCGATGGCGCTTTCGAGGCCAGTTGCGTGCGCATGCTGGAGCACCTTGGCCTGCGCCCGCTGGCCGATCCGGACGGCGTCGACGACCACCCGGCCTCGCAGTGGATCCGGCCGCAGCCGCTATCGGCCGAGGCCGCGCGACGCTGGGTCGACGGCCTGCGCACGCAGGCAGTCCGGCAACAGACCTCGACACTGCAGATCCCCGCGATGCGCGGCGAGATC
>CALDVP010000118.1 GCA_937924195.1 uncultured Lysobacterales bacterium | reverse complement strand
ACGCGACGAGTGCTGGTGATGTCGTCCAGACCCTGTCGATCACCCACAACGGCGGCCCCCCGGGTGCTGCGAGCCCGGTCACACATCAGGTGACTTGCCGGGGCGTGACAGGTCCGCAGGCTCCGACTGCGGCGCTCGGTGCGGTGACGAATCCGCCGACGGGGCCGATCAACACCACCGGGAATGGAACGGTTCCGGTGAACGTGACGGCCGCGGGTGTCGCGACTGCTTCGTTGACCCTCAACTGCTCGGTGCCCGCCGGGCCGGCGAACTTCACGATCACGGGCGGCGGGACGCGTACGATCAATGCACCAGCGACGGTGGGTGCCAACCCGCCTCCCATCGGGTTCTCGTGCGTTCGTCAGGCGACCGTGCAGAACGCGACGATCACTTGCACGCAGACCACGAACCCGGCCGAGACGCCTGCTCGCCCGAATCTCACCGCGCAGGTGACCTGCCCGGCTGGTACGGTTGCTCCGAACCCGGGCGTCACGCCGGCCAGTGGCACGCCGATCAACCTGGTTGGCGCTCCGAGCAGCACACCGTCGTCAACCGTCACGTTCACCAATACCGGCGGGACCGCCCCGTGGGTCGTCGATGGTTGCACGTTCAGCCCGACGGTCGCAGGGTACAGTGTGGTCGGAACGTTCCCGCTCACCGTCGCGGCCGGTGGATCGCAGCCGGTTTCCGTCCGATGCACGACGCCTGCCACGCCCGGTACGTCGTTGGCGAACACCACGCTGACTTGCACTGGCACGAGTGCGAACTTCACTGCGAGCTTCCCGGTGTCGTGTCGCTCGGAGCAGGTCGTGCCGGTGCCGGCGATGTCGGCCGCTGGCAAGGCAATGATGGCGCTCTTGGTCTTGCTGGTTGGCTTGGTGGGCTTCCAGCTGTATCGCCGCAGTGTTTGAGCGGACGCCGCGTTCAGACGCGGTCATCGGTAGATGACAGAGGAGGCGCCGCAAGGCGCCTCTTCTGTTTTCGTCGCGCCGACGAGGTCGTCCGCGTGACCTCTCTTTGCTGTCTGAACCGAGGGCGCAATACGGTCCAAGGGCTCGCCATACGGGCGTGGCGCCAAAGACCAGCCGTGGTCCAGGCAGGCGAGGCGACATCGCGTAAGGGTGCTGGCGGTCAAGCGTCACCCCGTCGGTCCGGTTGGGTCAACGATCACAGACCCACTGCCGAGCTCGTACGTGGCCCGGCCGCTCACTTGGCGTCGAGGTCGCTCGTCAGGCCTGCGGTCCAGGCCAGCAGGGCATCGAGCACACCGTGCCCGGCGTCGCCGGGCGGTAATACGGACCGGAGTTCGGCGGTCCGAGCGATCAGTTCGTCGCGTTTGATCGTGGTGGCTTCGTTGGCGCCCATCAGACGCGCACGCGCCAGCTGTCGCCAGCGATCCAGGTCACTGCCTGACAATCGAATCGAGTTGTTCCGTGCCGCATAGCGCCAGGCAATCTCTCGCAGCCTTGAATCCTGAAAGCGCGACAGGTCGAAGTCCGATGGGCTTCCCTCGGCAAGGGCGGCGCGCGCGGCAGGCAGCAGTCGAAGGTCGGAGTCCGGGATGAAGCCGGCATAGAGGGAGACGTCGGCATCGTCGCCGTCGCGTGGCGGTCGGCTGAACACCGCTGCGAGCTTCTGCCGAATCGGCTCGATCTCCGCGCGCAGCGTGTCGAGCTTCGCGAAGCCCGACTCGACGTCGAGCGACAGCCGGCGGGCGTCCTCGGCTCGCAGGGCCGAGAGCGGCGCCAGCGCTGGCGAGCGGTTGGTGTGGATCGTTTTGAGCGGTACGCGGTCGACGCCCTCGGGCAAGTCGGCGCGCGGCGTATAAAGGCGATCGGCGATCTCGTCTGCGTCGAGCGCGGACAGCAGCCCCGGATCGCCATCGAGGTCGAAGACCACGATTTCGTTGCGCCGTCCCGGGACCTGCATCAGTGGGGCGACCAGCGCGAGGCCGCGATGGCGTTCCGCCGGATAGCGGGCAGAGGCGTGGAGCACGGGTTCGACTCGCACCCAATCGAGCAGGGCCTCGACGCGCGCACGCTCGCGCAGCGCGAAGTGGAAGTCATAGAGCCGGGGCTGCGCCGTCTTGAGCTTTCCGGCGAGTTCGATGGTCGCGTCGACGTCCGATAGAGCGTCATGTGCGCGGTCGTGGGAAAGGCCATTGGCCTGCGCCAGGTCTTCGAGCTTGAAACTTGGGACGCCGGGCGCGCGCTCGGGCCATTCAAGCCCTTCGGGTCGCAGGGCGCAGGCGAGGCGGACGAGGTCGATTAGGTCCCAGCGCGAGTTTCGGTTGCGCCACTCTCGGCCGTAGGGATCGTGCAGGTTGCGCCACAACAGGTGGCGCGTGACCTCGTCGTCGAATCGGATGCTGTTGTAGCCGACCCCGCAGGTGCCGGGACGGGCAAGTTCCTCTTCGATGCGATCGGCGAACTCGCACTCACGCAGGCCTCGCGCCTCGGCGGCCTGCGGCGTGATGCCGGTCAGCAACAGCGCCTCGGGATGGGGCAGGGTGTCGCGGGCCGGCTTGCACCACAGAACCACGGGCTCCGCGATCGGCCGGAGGTCGAGGGTGGTACGGCGGCCGGCAAATTGGAGCGGACGATCGCGGCGCGGGTCGATACCGGTCGTCTCGTAGTCGTGCCAAAACAGAGTCGACTCGGGCTTGGTCATCGCACCACGGTCGGGCTCACTGAATCAGAACCCGTGGCTGGGCGCCGACCGAGCGGCCCCGGAGGCCATCGGGCTTGGACCAAATGAAGCCCTCTGTAGTCATCCCGTCCGCACCTTGACTAGGCACACGCCCGAGGCGAGCGCCCGGGGCGCGTCAGCGCGGCTGGTAGCCGTGGAACTCCCGCAGCATCCGGTCGGCGCCGGCATACTCGGCAGCGGTCGCCGGATCGAAGCGCGAGATGCGTAGCTCCAACAGCACCTCATTCGCTGCCGGATCCTCGTGGATCGACAACAGCGCCTCGCGGATGCGCTCACGCAGCTCGGGCTCGAGGTCCGGGGAGGCCGAGATCGCCGGGCCCATGAACTCCTGCGACTGCCACACCGGAATCAGGTTTGGGTATTCGTCCTTGAGCCACGTCGGCACGATCGCCGCGTCTGCCTCGTCAGCGAAGATCATCTCGACCCCGTCGCGCCACGATGTCGCCGCGGAGAGGATCTCGGGCTGCGACACGGGGTTCGGGTAAAGTTTCGTCAGGAGCGCAAAACCGAGGCTCGGGCTCGGCATCGTGACCAGGCGGCGGCCGACCAGCGAATTGAGATCCGGGTCTTCGATCAGATCGCTGACCAGGATCGAATAACTGAGCTTTTCGGCGGTGCGGACCAGCGGGATCGTGCCGTAACGTTGAGCTCGGTAATCTGTGAAATGCGCTTCCGAGAACATCAGGTCCGCCGGCTCGTTCCGCCGGACGTCGCGCCAGAAGAAATGGTAGTTGCGAGGCGTGACCAGCCGGACTTTTCGGCCCGCGGCATTGCCGATGTAGTTGGCGAGCGGCTCGAAGACCTCGGCAAGGCGGGCCGGTGAGTAGCTCGGCTCGACGATCAGAGTCAGTTCACCCGGGCTAGCGGTCACTTCCTGCCGATCCTGGCCGATGACGACCGCGCTGGCGGCCATGAGCGCGATTCCCGCGAACAACGTGGACAGCCGCGACATGGGATCCTCCTTCCCACCATCGTGCGAATATACGAAACGTATCACAGCTGAAGCACGACGGTAGTCATCTTTCGTCGATGGGTGCCGGTTATTCAGCGCCAGACGCCCAGCGCCCGTTGGCCGACGTCGTTCATGCGTCGGAGAGTGTGATCGGAACCGATCCCAAGGGGCCGTGCCAAGAAGCCACCGCGACCTCGGCATCGCGGGTTACCGCGAGCCCCTCGAATCGGGCGCCGACGGGAACCGCGTCGATCACGATAGCGACCGGATTGTTGCTGCCCTCGGACTCGCCGTGCAGGCGATCGCCCGGCGCTGGCGCATATCCCTCGCCGACGAAACGCTTCAAAACGCGCTTGTTGCGTCCGAGAAAGTGGGTGCGGGCCACGATTTCCTGGCCCGGATAGCAGCCCTTGGACACCGAGTAGGCCGACAGCCGGGACAGGCCGAGCGCCTGCGGGATGAACTCGCCGCTCGTGGCGGTTCGGATCCACGGGATGCCGTCGGCGATGTCGGCACGGCGCCACGCCTCATCGATCGAGGCCTTCGACGATGCGTCCGCCTTGATGATCGAGAGCGTGCGCGTAGTGCACCCGGCGAGCGCCAACTCGACACGATCGCCCTCGAGGCACAGCGCATTGCCGCTGGCCACGGGCCCGCTTGCGCTGCACCCGGGGTCTAGCAGACTGCCGTGGACCTGCCGCGCGTCGTCCGGCTCGATCCGTACCTTGCTTCGAAGTACGTATCTGCGGAGCGTCGACGCCACGTCCGCGCGCAGCTCGCCCGGCAGCACCAGCAGGATCTCGTCGTCCGTGAGCCGAGCCAGCAGCATCAGCGCGAGCACGCGGCCCTGGATCTGCAGCAGACTGTTCCAGTGCCAATGGCCGTTCGGCAGCGCCTTCACGTCGTTCGCAAGTTGGCTGTGGCTGAATACGAGGGCGTCGCTGCCGCGGATTGCGATTACGGCGAGGTGGTCGATGAAGCCTTCCATCATGGGTGGTCGATGCCTCGGAACGTTGAGCAAGATCGCGACGAGGCGGTAATCTTCTCGTTTGTCACGGAAATGACCGATGAAGGACGTCATTGAGCCGGCCGCAGTGCCGGTCAGTCCAGAGCCAATGCCCAACCCTGAGACGACGTTGCCACGGCCGATCGAGGTCGGCGGGCGACCGGGTCCCGAGCCGACTCGCTACGGCGACTGGGAAAAGAATGGACGCTGCATCGACTTCTGACCCCGCACGGCCCACGGGACCCATGCTCGCGCAGCATCCGGTCGAATCGAGGGCCATGGAACGCTCCCCTGAGAGGCACGCACGATGACCGCCAGAGCCACCCGCCGACAGCGACCCCTGTCGCCGTTCATGATCGGGCCGCACTACCGGCCACAGCTCACCTCGATGATGTCGATCTCGCATCGGATCAGCGGCGTGTTGCTTGCTTTGGGGGCGTTGATGGTCGCGGCCTGGCTGCTCGCGGTCGCGGGCGGGCCCGAGGCCTACGC
>CALDVP010000117.1 GCA_937924195.1 uncultured Lysobacterales bacterium | reverse complement strand
GAACGCCGAGACGCTGCGCGCCCAACCGGCGTCCACCAGCGCGTGGACCCGGTCCAGCAGCGCCCTCAAGATCGTGGCCGGCGTCCCCGACGGCACCGCGTCGGTCAGGCTCGACGCCGATCGCATCCGGCCGGTACTTCCCGACGTCGAGGGGCTCGGGCCAGCGCGTCCACCCAAGGCCGGCTCCTCACCCCGCTGAGCCTGGACCTCGAACGCGAGATCTACTTCTCCCTCAACCGGGTCGGCGCGCGGATCTGGACGCTGATCGGCGAGGGGCTGGCCCTGGGCGCGGTGGTCGAGCGCCTGGTCGACGAGTTCGATGCCAGTCGGTCGGTCGTCGCAGCCGATGCGATGGCGCTGGCCGAGGAACTGCTGGCCGCGGGCCTCGGGGAGGTCCAGCCCACGGTCCCGACGTCCGCGCCGTGATCACGGCGCTGCGCCGCTTATGGGAACTCGACTGGCGTGAGCGGCGCCTGCTGCTGGCGCTGCTGGTCGCGCTGCCCGCGCTGCGGATCGCCTTGCGGCGCTTCGGCTACACCCGCACGCGGTCGGCGATCGAGGGCTGGACCGCGCGCTACCCGAAGCGGGCGCCGAGCCGGCGCGACCTCGAGACCGCCGAATCGCTGGCGGAACTGGCGAAGATCGCCGGACGCCGCGCGCCGCTGGCCGCGACCTGCCTGCCGCAGGCGCTGGCGGTGCACGCGGTGCTGAGGCGGCGCGGGCTGGACCCGGAACTGCGTATCGGCGTGCGCAAGGCCGAGGATCGCTTCGAAGCCCATGCCTGGGTGGAACTTGCCGGCTGGCCGCTGGCCCAACCCGCGCTCGACCATCGACCACTGCCGATCCCGGGGCCGGAGGCGCTGCCACGCTGCTGAGTCTTTCGAGGCTCGGTCTGGCTCGTGCCCGCCGCTCGCCGTCCGCGGAACGCGACCCTCGCCACCGGCTCTCAGCGCGGCCACGACCATCGCTCAGGACATGAGCTGCAACTGGATGTCGACCTGCGAGCGGAAGGCGGACCAGGTTGCTCTGAGATCGACACAGCCGCCGCCGCGCCCACCATCGCTGCGGGGCGGAACCAGATGCACCGGGGCGCGCCAGTTCCCGTTGCGCGTCCGCCCCGGATGTGTGTCGAGGATCAGTCCCGCGCCGAAGTCGAGCACGGAATAGAGCGCGACGGCGGGATACGCCGCCGGTGCTTCCATCGCGAGCTGCAGGGAAATCGACTGGTCTTCGCCGAGCAATTGCGAGAGCTGCGCCTCGAACACCTGCACCGGCTCACCGATCCAGCGCCAGCCTTCCATCTCGCGATCGAGCCGATAAAACGGTCGCCCTATCGCCTCGGTCGCGCGGGCGAACTCGCCGAAGTCGAACCCGTAGGCGTTGCGCCACGCGGACAGGGACTCGTTCGTGGGTCGCTCCTTCGCTCGCACGGTGGCGGGCACGTCGACCAGCGCCGCCATCACCCGCAGCCGAGCCGGCAGGACCGTCCCCGTGGGCTTGAGGAAGCGCTCGACCGCGTCGGGCATGTAGCGCAAGGCGCCCTCCCCCAGCGGATCGTTGCCGATGATCTCGGACACCAGCACGTCGGCGCGCTCGGGCAGGTCGATCTCGTTCGACCAGCCGCGGACCACGGTGATGCGGTCGGCATGGCCGTTGGCCTCGATGATCCGCTCGGCGACGTCGGCGAATGCGGAGGCCTCGATCGCGTAGACGCGGCTTGCGCCCGCGCGCGCAGCCGCCATCGCCAGGATCCCGGTGCCGGTGCCGAGGTCGACGACGACATCGCCAGGGCGCACGGCGCGCTCGATCGCTGCGATGAAGGCGCGGGTCCGCTCGCGATCATCGAGCAACTCGATGTGCATCGCGATGTCCCGCCCGGACAGCCGCGGGGGCTTTCGCGTGGCCCGCGCCGCGCTGCCATCGGTCAGCGCGCCGAAGGCCCGCAGGCGCGCGACGAGGCCGCTGGCCTCGATCCAGTCCAGCTTCGTCGCCGCATCGCCGGTCAGCTGCCGGACGATCTCGCCGAATGGCCGGGGGCCCTGCGCCACCGCCGCCAACGCGCCGAGCGCACGGCGCGGGAAGCGCCGCGAATGTGCGCCGAGCGTCAGGGTGACGTCATCGTCGGTCTCGATGCCGATCGACAGATCGCGCGCGATGCGCAGCGGGGCTTGCGAGTCGGTCGCGGTCATCAGGTCAGGGTCGAAAGCCGGCTGGTGCCGGGGGGCGCGCGGCGTCCAAGGATCGCCGATGGTGGGCCCGGAAACCATGGCCGTCGCTTGCGGCCTGCTTCGTGATCGGGCGCGGCAGCGAGAATCACGGCCGCAGGGGCGGCAGGACCACATGAGCAGAAGATCGCCCGCTCCTGCGCTTGAAAACCGATTCATCCGGATTGACCGCAGGTCGCGACCGGCAGAGCGGCCTCAGCGCAGCCGGCGCGACAGGCCGCGGGCGATGCGCGCCAGGCGCAGTTTCAGGATCGGGGCGTCGCCCGCAGCGGGCTCGCGGGCGCGGAGGTAGGCCGCGTCGGGCCAGAGGGTCTCGCGCAGGAAGGTGAGACGCGCACGCGCGCCGGGCAGCGCGCGGAAGTCGAGCCACTCCCGGCCACGCGGGCCGGCGACGAGGTAGCGGTCGAGCGCGGAGCCGCAGGGCGCATCCGACAGCTCGCGAGCGAGCTCGGGCGCATTCGGCGTCGCGAATGCCGCGGCACTTGCCGCGATGCCGGCGGCGCACAGGCGCCCTGCCCCGCGCTCGCGTGCGACTCGCACGCAGGCCTTGCGATCGCCCGCCGACAGCGCCCGCACCAGCCGGTCGATGTCGGCCAGCCAGATCAGCCGATCGCCACCAGCGCGCGGGACGCCATCGACGGTGTACGGCGCATGCTCGCTGCCGACGCGATGCAGGCAGGCGATCAGCAGCGCGTGGATCGGGTCCGGCGCGCGCGCCGCGGGCCCGAGCGGCGGCAGCGGCACGGCCGACGCCGCGATCTCTCCGTGCGAAGCGAGCCCCGCCAGCACCGGCGAGTTGTTGATGCGCCAGTGCAGGTCGATCGCGTGCGCGAAGCCGCCGGGGCCGCTGCGGACGAAACTCGCCTGCGACGACACCCAGCGTCCCGGCAACTGCAACTGACGCCGGTAGCCGAGCGCGACCAGCGTGGCGTCGGCAGCGCGCTCCGCTCCTGGCGCGACCAGCAGGTCGGTGTCGGCCCGCGGTCGCTGCCACGTCGCGGTGTAGTGCGTGTGCGCGAGCGCCTCGCCCTTCAGCAAGAGGGGGACGGCGCCGGCGCGATCGAGCGCCTCGACCGCCTCGACGACCATCGGCCGACGCGCGAGGTCCAAGGCGACCTCGGCCCGCGCGGCCGCACGCGCGGCATCCGCCAGCCACGCAGGAAGGCCCGCCGCACCGTCGTCGAGACGCGCCGCGATCAGCGGCAGCACGCCGTGGTAGCGCGCGCGGGAGAGCACCGATTGCGGCAGCGCGGCCTCGAGGTCCGCGCCGGCCTGTCCGACGTCCCCGCCGTCGGCGACCAGCCGCGCCAGCGCACGGTCGATAGCCGCCTCGCCCAACTCGCTGCGCTCAGCGCGCCGCCGCGCCATCGTCGGCGACCTCGGCCAGCAGGCGCGTCCAGGCCGCATGCGCCGCCGCGCGCGCATAGCGCGTGTCGAGCAAGGCGCGGCCGCGCGCGCCCATCGCGACGCAACCGTGATGGTCCGCGGCGAGTTCGAGCAGCGCCGATGCCAAGGCCGCGCCATCGCCCTCGCGCACGACGCGCCCGCAGTCGGCCGCGCGGATCCCGCGGGCGAGCTCGCCATCGGGGTCGCCGATGAACACGACCGGGCGCGCGGCCGCGAGCACACCGAAGAACTTGCTCGGCACGATCAGCCCCTCGAGCTCGAGCTTCAGGCTGACCAGGTGCGCGTTCGCCGCGGCCATCGAGTCGGCCAGCCGATCGAGCGGCTGATACGGCAGGAAGCGGAGGTTATGAAGGCCCGTTGCCTCTGCGCGCGCCTTCAGCGCGCGATGGCCACTGCCGTCGCCGATGACGAGGAACACGATGTCGTCGTGCGCGCGCAGCGCGACGGCCGCATCGAAGATCGTCGCGTGGTCGTGCGCGCGGCCGAGGTTGCCCGAGTAGGCGACGACGAAGCGGTCGACGAGTCCGAGCCGGTGGCGCAGCTCGCTCTCATCGAGCGGCAGCGGACGGACCGCGTCCTCGTGGGCCCAGTTTGGCACTACCACGAAGCGCGCGGTCGGCACGCGGGCCGCGAGCCGTTCGGCCATGCGCTCGCCGATCGCGACATTGACGCGCGCGGTCTGGAGCGAGCGGTCGCGCAGCCATGCCAGCATGCGCGCCGCCGGTGCCGGAATCCGCGGCTCGCCGAGCGCTACCGCAACCTCCGGGAACACGTCCTGCAGCCAGTTCACCAGTCGCGCGCCGCGCCAGCGCGCGGCCGCCGCCACCATGACCGACAGCAGCGGCGGATCGGTCTTCGCGACCACGACGTCGCCAAACCGAAGCAGGCCGAGTAGCGCCCAGCCGACGGCAACGTAGAACGAAAGGTAGTCAAGCGCGCGGCCGAGCAGATGCGTGCGACCGAAGCGAGTGCCGCCGACACGGCGAATCGTGATGGCACCTGCGCGATCATCTCGCGGAAGGCCGGCCGAAGGGTCGTCGTAGCGCTGCCGGCTGCCGAGCAGCAGCACGTCGAAGCCCGACGCGGCAAGGCTCGACGCGAGATCCGAGAGGATCTGGCTGGTCGCCGAATGGTCCGGGTGGACGTAGCGGTTGACGAAGACAACACGCCGCAAGCGCGCAGCAGGCGACTCGCTCACTCGCGGTTCGCGATCGATCGGAAACCGGCGCTCTCGACCAGCGCATCGCGTCGGGCCAAGGCCAGATCCGCCGCGACCATCTCGCGCACGAGCTCGGCGAAGGACACCTTCGGCGCCCAGCCGAGTTTCTCGCGCGCCTTGGTCGGATCCCCGAGCAACGTGTCGACCTCGGCCGGCCGCAGGTAGCGTGGGTCGAGCGCCACGACCATCTGTCCGGGCTTCGCCGCGGAGTCTGCGGGCGCGCTCGCGACCACGCCGCGTTCGTCGCTGCCATGACCGGTCCACTCGAGCACGATGCCCAGTTCCGCTGCTGCGCGCGTGACGAACTCCCGCACGGTGTACTGCTCGCCGGTCGCGATCACGAAGTCGTCGGGCTGATCCTGCTGCAGGATCAGCCACTGCGCCTCGACGTAGTCGCGAGCGTGGCCCCAGTCGCGCTTGGCGTCGAGGTTGCCGAGGTACAGCCGGTCCTGCAGGCCCAAGTGTATCCGCGCCAGCGCGCGCGTGATCTTGCGCGTCACGAAGGTCTCACCACGGATCGGTGATTCATGGTTGAACAGGATGCCGTTGCAGGCGTACATCCCGTAGGCCTCGCGATAGTTCACGGTGATCCAGTAGCCGTAGAGCTTGGCGACGCCATAGGGCGAGCGCGGCCAGAACGGCGTAGTCTCGCGCTGTGGGACCTCCTGCACCTTGCCGAACATCTCCGAGGTCGAGGCTTGGTAGAAGCGCGTCTTCGACTCGAGCTTCAGGATCCGGATCGCCTCGAGCAGCCGCAGCGTTCCGATCGCGTCCGAGTTGGCCGTGTACTCCGGGCTCTCGAAACTCACCGCGACGTGGCTCTGCGCACCGAGGTTGTAGATCTCGTCCGGCTGGACCTCCTGCACGATCCGGATCAGGTTCGTCGCGTCGGTCAGATCACCGTAGTGCAGGATGAACCGCCGGTCCTGCTCGTGCGGGTCCTGGTACAGATGGTCGACGCGTTCGGTATTGAACAGTGACGAGCGCCGCTTGATGCCGTGGACCTCGTAGCCCTTCGCCAGCAGCAGCTCGGCGAGGTAAGCGCCGTCCTGACCGGTGACGCCGGTGATCAGGGCGCGCCTCATGAACTGATGCAACCCGCCACGATCACGCGGCACCTCGAGGTCTCAATCCAGTCTCGTATTCGCGGTACCAGTCATACGTGAGCGCGATCCCTTCATCAAGCGACACCGCTGGCCGCCAGCCCATTGCCTGCAGTCGCGTCACGTCCGAGCAACGTCGCAGGACTCCGTCGGGCTTACTCGTGTCATAGCGGATACGTCCCTCGAATCCGATGACCCCCGCGATCTTGGCCGCGAGTTCGCCGATCGAGATGTCGCACCCGAATCCGACGTTGATGATCCGCTCATCGCTGTAGTGCTGCATCAGGAACACGGCCGCCGAGGCCATGTCGTCGACGTACAGGAACTCCCGTCGCGGCGTCCCGCTGCCCCAGACCACCACTTCGTCGCGACCCGCGGACTTCGCTTCGTGGAACTTGCGGATCAACGCTGGAAGGACGTGCGAGGAGAGCAGATCGAAGTTGTCGTTCGGCCCATATAGATTGGTCGGCATCAGACTGATGGCATCGAAGCCATACTGCCTTCGATAAGCCTGGCAGAGCTTGATGCCGGCGATCTTGGCGACCGCATACCACTCGTTGGTCGGCTCCAGCGGACCGGTGAGGAGATAGTCCTCCTTGATCGGCTGGGGGCAGTCCCTGGGATAAATGCAGCAGCTCCCGAGGAACACGAGCTTGCGAACACCGTGCCGCCAGGCCGAGTGGATCACGTTGTTCTGGATCCGGAGATTGACCTCGAGAAAGTCGACCGGATAGCTGTTGTTGGCGTGGATGCCGCCGACCTTGGCCGCGGCGAGGAACACATGGGTGGGCCGCTCGGCCGCGAACCACCGGTCGACCGCAGCGGCGTCGGTCAGATCGAGGCGGTCGCGCGAGACGGTCAGGATCTCGCAGAACCCCGCGCGCTCCAGCGCTCGGACGATCGCGCTGCCGACCAGGCCCCGATGCCCGGCGACAAAGACTCTGGCGCCGTCGTCCATGCGGTTGTCGATCATTCGGATGAACCTCCTCGATCACCAGTCGCCGATGACATCGTATGGACGATCACCGCCTGCCAGGCCCGGACATGGGCCGCGTGGCTCCGGGTCTCCGCGAAACGAGCGAGATTGTCGCTGAACTCGCCCGCGCGGCGCGACATGGCGTGCGCATCGATGGCAGAGGCCACCTCGACCACGCACCGTGGATCAACGACAACACCCAAACCGTGCGCCTCGATCGTCCTTCCGATCAAGCCACCGCGCCGACCAAGCAGGGGCACGCCGGCCGAGGCCGCGAGTGGAATCACCGCGCTCTGACCGAGAAAGTCCCATCGATAACCGACCCAGACCAGATCCGAGGCGCAGAACCACAGTGCCTCGCGATCGAGTGACGCGAACCCCGCTTCCAGCCATATTCGCGCTTCGGCGCGCAATGCTCGCCAATCTTCATGCTGCTCGAGTTCACTGACCTCCGCACCGGTTCGACCGACCAAGGCGACGATTGGTGACGAGCGTGCGCACCGGGCTGCTGCGAGGAGACTGCCGATGTTCTTCCGTGCATCGAGTCCGCCGTACGCCAGCACCACCGGCCTCGATACATCGATCCCGAGCGCGCGTCGAGCCGCGTCTCGCTCGACCCGCGTCATCACCTCGCCGGGATCCGGCACGAACCAAACGCGCCCGGAATGACGCCGCGTCACCGACTCATGGTCGACCAGCGCCTCATCGATCGACACGACGCCGAGACAATCAGGCTCCGCCATGACTCGCGCGAAAGTCCAGCGATTGAGCAGCTGAGAGCGACCTCCGGATGGGATGCCAATCGACGGCCAGTGATGCTTGGCCTGAATCGTGAGGCCGATGAATGAACGTCCCCTGCAGGGGCTTCCGAGAACTGCGATCGCGCGGTCGCAGGAATCGAGTCCGAGGAGCACACACAACGCGGGCTCCTGCGACGCTGTCAGCGACTCGAGACCGCGGCGGACGGCCAGCCAGTAGTTGAACTGGGCGCGCAGCAACTCGGCAACCGAGCCAGACCGCGCCTGGCGGATCGACGGCATGATCGAGATCGGCACGCTCATTCGAGAGACACGCTCGAACTCGTCCATGGCCGGATGGACGGTGGCCTCGCGCGTGGTCAGAAGTGCGGGCCGGTAGCCTGCGGCCGCGACCGCTCGAGTCAACGCAGCCGCGTAGGGGACGAAGTGATGTCCACCCGCCTCAGGTTCGATCAGCAGAATCCGAGAGCTTGCGCAATCCGGGAATGGCCCAGCGCTCATCCAACGGCTGTTCGGGCGGCGTGACTGATACGCGCAAGACTGCGTGCCGTGAGCCGCGTCATCGCCTCGCTCTCTCCGACACCTGGCAGCAGTGCGGTGAAGCGACGCGTCGCGATGCCGTCGGCCGCGGCACTGACCAGCGCGTCCACCGCGCGGTCGAGCAAGGATCGATCAACGGGCGTGCTTGCCAGGGCCGCTAGATCAAGGCCAGGCTTGAATCGCGTCGCGCCCGGCAGACCCGCATACCAAGGATCGCCAAAATAAAGGCACGGTTTGCCCGCGAGAAGTGCCTCATAGCCGACGGTACCGCAAAGCGAAGCGACGAGCACCGCGCGCTCGACCATCAGGGAACTCGACGTGTCGTCCGGTACCCAAGCCACGTTCGAAAGCATCTCGATCGAACGGTGAAATGCATCACCGCGTCGGATGTAGCCCTGAGCCGGATTTTCCTTGAGTAAGATTCGCCAGTCTGGCGGAATGGCGCGCGACAGCGCAGCAATTGCATCCGGCTGAAACGAAAATTCCCCTCCATAGACGTCGGCGTTCGCCTCGGGTTCGAAATGGAGGGGAAAATATACGAACGGCGAGGTCATCCGTAACGGGTCGACGATTCGCCGACGCGCACGGCCGCGTTCGGCTTCGCCGAGGGCTCTTGAGTGGTGCGCGGCCATCAGCCGAGTCCTTGGATCCACCGCTTCGAGAAGGATCGCGAGCCGCCACCAACGGCGATCCACCGCCGCACGCCAGACTCGCGCGCCGAGAGCCCGCCATCGAAATCGCGACAATTCGCCGACCACGGTCCGCGCCCTGCGCCGCCATGCTCTGCCCGGCGGATCCCAAAGTCGCGGCGCCATGTAAAACAAATCGAGCGGCTTCGCGCCTAGATTCCATTCCTGGAAATCCGCACGCACCGGCCCATCGATCACGCGTCCGCCGAGCCACCATGACCACTGGAATTTCGCCGGAAACGGAAGCTGGCGTGTGACCAAGACGGGAATGTTGGCGTGGCTTGCCGCGATCGCTAGGGCCTGATCGAGACCGAAGTGCGGAATGCTGGTGAACCAGACCTCATCGACACGATAATGTTGCAGCAGTTCGAGACTTCGAGCGATGTGGAGCCTCGCCGTCGCTGCCAGTTCATCGAGGGTAATCTGACCACCGAACTCGAGATTCACCTCGTGAGTGAAAGGCACCCGGCCAATCCGAGAGGCGCCGCGCGCGTAGGTCATCAGTTCGACGGCGCTCGGCGCGGCAACCTCGTAACCCAAATGTGCCGCAGAGGGTTCATGCGCACCGTCGAGTAGCGCCTCGAGTCCCAGGCACGGCACACCGGCGACGGATCCGATGATCGTGACTACCACATCGATGCCGCAAGCAGCCAGCTCGTCGATCAAGGCACGCTCGATGTGGTAGTCGCACAGCATTACCCGACGCGGCGAAAATGGCGACGGCGACGACCGTGTCATGCTTGCGAGCCGACTCGTTGAGCCTCGATCCACCATTCGACCCGTACATCGGCGGACCCCAACTCGTCTGATCGTTCGATTCTCGACCAGCGCAGGATTCGCCAGGCATCGGCTCGGAGCACCGATTCGACGTCCCCGCGTTTCCAGAGATGACCGATCAGGCGACCTTTCGACCCGTCAATCCGTGTCCCCTCAGCGAACGGCGTGAAAAGCAGGGTACCAGCCGGACGCAAGACACGGGTGACCTCTGCCAGGGCCTTCGATGCGGTGTCGAAATCGACCGCCGCCAGCCCGCCGCGGTCGAGCACGACATCGAAACTGGCGGTCGCGAAAGGAATGGTCGTAAAACTCCCGACTTCGATCTGGGCCGAGAGCCCCTCGCACCGAAGACGATTTCGCGCGAAATCGACCGCCGTGACACTGATATCGAGGCCGGCGCACTGGAACCCTGCGCGCGCCAGGAACCAGAGGTTGTTGCCGGCACCACAACCGAGATCGAGCACGCGCACACGGGCTCGGGCGTCGGGATCCGGAAAGCGCGCAGCGAACCAGGACACGACCAGATCGTGCGGATAGAGGTTCAGCTGCGCACCGCTGCGATAGATCGACTCCCAGCGATCCTCGTAATCAGGTTCCGTGCACTCTCGCTCCACCGGCGTCATCGCGCGTTGCGTCCCTCGTCGTGCTGCGACGCGGATTCTGTGCGGTCGGCGCGATTGGCGTAGCGAATCCGAGGTTCGGCGAGCAGATCATCGAAGAGGCGCATCAATCGTCGCGATCCTCCGACCACGCCGTGGTCGATCGCATCGAGCTGGTCCATCGTCAGGGCAGTGGGTCGCCGGCCGTCCGCCATGGTCGCGATCATCACGGCAGTCATGGCGACTTCCCATAGCCTGGTATCGAGGGGTAGATCACGTCGATCGAATGGGTTGCATCGGATCCAGGCAGAAGCCGGGATACCAGTCGATGCAAGCACCGGCAGTCCGAAACTCTGCGCTTCAGCGACGACACGCGACTGCCCCTCGTAACGCGAGGGCACGAGCACGGCGTCGGCCAGGTGACGATAGATTGGCGCCGCACTAGCCAGCTCGCCCGTGATGCGGACACGGTCCCCGACACCCCGATTGACGGCCAGCGCCTCCAACGTGCCCCTATCGTCACCATCGCCAACCAGGATCAGGTCTGCATCGAAACCACTTGCAGTGAGCCGGGCGAGGGCCTCGATCGCAAGCGCCTGATTTTTCTGAGCGACCAACCGCCCGACGCAGACGAAGGTGAACCGGCGCCGCGGCATGGGTACTGGCAGCGCGTCCGCTGCCACATGTAAGGCTACAAAGTCGATCAGACTGGGCAGTAGGGCGACATCGAAACCCGATCCGAACATCGCGTGGGCGGCTTCGGGCGAGACTGCGAGGCGACGCGTGGCGCAGGCGCGGACCCCAAGTCGATAGACCGCCTGGGCAATCCGGCCGCGCGGCGACTCGAATGCGGAGTTGTGGGCATGCACGACCACCGGCGGCGACCTCAGCCCTCGCAGCGAGAGCGCCAGCCAGAAAGCGAGACTGAGGTCGACATTGAGGTAGACGATATCCGGTTCAATCGCACTCAGCCGATTGGCCGTGTCCTGCCATAACGCGATCTTACCGGCAGGGCCGCGATAGCGGTCGGGCACCGCCCAGACATCGCATTCGAATTTTTCACGGAAGTACGGTGCGGCAAGCAATGAGTCGACATGCCGCTGCGGGCCACCGACGCCAGCGGGAATCGTTGCAATCATTACCCGCGGGCGGATCGTTCGCTGTCGCGGCGTATTCCGTGGACGCGGTCCCGTCACGATACCCGGTCCGGCCAGCAGTCGATCGCGAAGTAGAGCGCTGCCTTGGCGCCATAGCTGTGGACGTCACTGCCGCGCACAAGGCTGTTGGCACCGTTGAAATCGTGGACTCGCGCCCCCGATTCCCGCGAATGGCGGATGGCGCGGAATGCCATCACGGCCAGCAGGTCCTCGTCGCGGGCCAGGTCGTCGGCCAGCGACAGCACATCGCATGCGATCCCGCCGCCGATCAGCACCAGCCGCAACGCTGAGACCGGGCCTCCGAGTTCGGCAGCCACCGCGTCCACGAAGCCGTGTCCCTCCTTGATGACTCGAGCCAATCCACGCAGCTCGTCGACGCGGGTGGCATAGAGTTCAGGTCTGCCCTGACGGTCGGCCATGGCGCGGTACAGCCGTTCGACATCGGCGATGTCCCAGTCGACGGGCTCCAATCCACCGCGGCGGAGGCGGCGGGTCACGGCTTGCCGCCGGGTCTTCGCGAAGCCCGCCAGCAATCCGTCGTCCCCGCCGCAAGCCGCGAGGTCGATCTCGGCCGTGTACTGCGCGGAGATGCGTAAAGACGACTCGATCCGGGCCTCGGCGGCCCACCAGCGGAAGGGACGCACGTCGTGGTCTCCGGGCGGCAATTCGATCGAGAAACCGCCATACGCATGGCGTAACGCCGTTGCCAGCGCGGTGACCACGGCGGCGCGCAGCAGCACGCGCGACCGTATCGAGCCGGCATCGGCATCAGCCGCCCAGAGCGGGCCGACGTAATAGGAAAAGTCGGGCGCCTCGATGCGCCCGTCCGCGCGATGGCAGACCGGCCAAACACAGACGGGTCGATCTCCGATGCTGGCCAGCCACCACTCGACTCGGGCACACAACGCCCTAAGTACGGCTGGCCGCATGAAAGGCGTCGCCAGCGGAGCGGATCGCCAAAAACGTTCGACTTCATCATCCCCCACGCGCATCAGGCGCGGGCGAAACTTCTCGAGGAATACCTGCCCGTGCATCACGCCATCGACCACGATTGATTGCGACTCGGTGCGACCGTCGAGGAACGACCGCTGGGATAGGAAGGCCGGCCTCGGTCGACTCGTAGCCCGTCAATCATGCCCCCACCGAGGGACCGGATACTGCGCGGCGAGCACCACCGTCAGTGGCACGGATGGCGACCACCATGGGGAGGGCTGCAGCGCGCGTAGATCCTCGTGCGTATCGACCGCGAACCGACCTGAACGATCATTTGCCGGACTCACGATACGTTCGATTCGCACCTCGCGATCCCTGGTGTAAAGCGCGCAGGTCACGTGCTCGCGTTCTTCTGCCTCCGTCGATTCACGTGCCGCCCACTCGAGCGCCCGCCGCGCGATCACTTCGGTGGTCAGTCCTGGTGCCGTGCGACCGGGAATCCAGTTGCTGACCATGTCGATCGTGGGGTCGTCGAGGGCAAGGCTGATCGCCCGGGCCATCTCGTCGGTGTCGAAATACGGCCGGTCGCCACAAAGGCGCGCGATGACGTCCAACCCGAAGCGCCGCGCCGCGCCCACGGCACGCCCGAGCACGTCGTCGAGCGGTCCCCGATGCACCTCGATGCCCTCTCCCATGGCGAGTGCCTCCAAGGGATCGTCGGACGGATCGGTGGAGGTCGCAAGAAACACCGGATACGCCAGGGTCCGAGCGCGCCGGATCACCCACGCCAGCAGTGGCATGCTCCCGAAGTCGCGCAGGGCCTTCCCTGGCAGGCGCGAAGAACTCATCCGGGAGAACACCAGGATGCCGGCGCGCCGAGTCATCGGTGCCGTTCCTCCACGGACAGCAAACCATGGGCGCGCAATGGCTCCACCCACGGAGCCAGTTCCCAGACCGGCCGACCCATCCGATCCGCGATCTCGAGCAGTGAGCGCGTGCCATCGGCCTCGCTCAGCAGATCCAGCAACGGGCGAACGCCAGCCGTGCTGCCCTTCATCGACAGCGACGGATACAGGCCGCGCCGCCCAAGCTGCGGCTCGCCGAGCACCAGGGTCTTCGGCACGACATCGGCCTCGAGCGCCTCGACGATCCGCTGGAAAGCCGCGAAGCTCTCGCCAAGCCCGCGCGGCGTGACCACGTGCTCGAGGTCGTCGAGCGAGGTGTGGTACTCGGGATAGCTGCCGTACTTCGAGCGGAAGACCGAAGCCACCGGCAGGTCGATGCCGGGCGCGCAGTAATGGCTCTCGTCGCTGCCGCGGTCGATCCAGCGCCAGCTGCGGAACTCGGGTGCAAGATGGCCGAGCACGTGCCGCGCGACGCGGTCGGCCAACGTGTTCCCGGCACGGGACGGCAGATATCCCCACGCGCGCTCGTCGCCGACGCAACTGAGGTTGAAGCCCGCGATCACGCGCGCCTGCGCGCGCGCGCGATTGCGCTCGAGCCAGGCCGCCGATCCGATCATCTCCGGTACGAACAGCAGACGCCACGACAGGCGCCGCCGAGGCAGCGCAGCGATCCACGCACCGAGCTGGGCGAGCAGCACCGGACCCGAAAGCTCGTCGTTGGCCATTGCTGGATGACAGCAGTAGGTCGACAGCAACACCTCTGCGTCGGATTCACCCGGGATCAAGCACTCGCCGTAGGTGATCGAACCGGATCGATGGCCGGCATCGATGTACACACGGTACTGACCCGGGGGCAGCGACTCGCGCTCGCGATGGCTCAGGCAGAAGCCCCAGCGGCGTTCGTAGTAGCTGGTCACGTAGGGAATCGCATCTGGTTGCCCGGGCAGCGAATGCAAGTGGGTCTCCAACTGCTCACGCGAGAGCAGCGTATCGATGCCAGTCGAGTACCCGACCAGATGCAGGTTGCACGAGGCGAAGTCGCAGATCCGCCGTCCATCCGGCCTTTCGATCCACGCTTCCCGCACCCACCACTCGTCCGGGACGATCCAATCGAGCGCCCGGGAGCCGCTTGGCACCTCGACGAGGTCGAAGCCCGGCAGTCGCGATCCGATCGCGCGCAGCGTCGCCCGCAATCCCTCACCGGAGATGCTGCGCGGCAGAGGCCAGAGCTCGCGCGCGAAGTCGTGCATCTCGCGACCGACCGACTCGATGTCCCCGAACTCACGCATCGGCGAGCAGCCAGGCACGGTTGCCGGATTCCCGGATCGCGTCGAAATCGGCATGGACGTGTTTGCCGAAGCGACGCCCCAGCCAGCCGATGGCATCGTCGTTCCACCCGGTGCGATGCTGGATCGCGGTCGGCTCATCGACGCCATCGAGGATCAGCAGCAGCGCCGGCGCGGCCTCGAAGCACTCGCCCACGAAGCCGACCGGATCCTCGAGGTGATCGAGGTACTGGTAGGCCCCGATCGCATCGAAACGGCCGCGGCCACGGTCGGACCAGTCGAGGAGCGCCACCGGCGCGCGCTCGAGCAGCGCCTCGCGGCAGTGTGAACCTCCGGCGCGGCAGCCGCTGCCCCAGTAGTTCGCCTCGGGCCGCAACAGATGCGTGGCCGTGATGCCGGCATTCGCAACCCGCGCGAGCTGGCCCCACAGCGGGCAGCCGACTTCGGCGTACCGATCGATGGCGCCGAGCTGCTCGACCATCCAGTTCCAGAGCGCCGCCGCCGAGAATCCGCTGAAGCGCCGGAAGGCTGCAGGCTCGCCGAAGTCCTCCGGCAGTTCGGCGGCACGACGGAGCAGCCTCTCGCCATCGCCCTGCCGGATGGCAGCGACGAGATCGGTCGCGAGGGCGGTGCCGGCGACGCGCGTGATCGACTCGAGGATCGACACGAGGCCGCGGCGGTGGCGGGCGATCTCGACGGCATCGTGCGCCGCCAAGGCCAGCCGATAGGCATCGCACTCGGCAAGGAAGCTGCGCTTCGAGAAACGCCGCGACCCGGCGTCCCAGCCCTTCGGATGGGTCGGGACACCGCGCTCGAAGAGTGCTGCAAGCACGCCCGGCTTGAACCAGCGCGGCTTGTACCAGACGCCGCAACCGCCGCAGCGTGCGTTCGGCACGGCCTCGATCAGGCTCACCTCGTCGCAGCCCAGCGTGGCGGCGATCTTCTCGGCATACAGGTTCGGCGGAGAACGGCTCGCGCCCGCAATCGCAGCCGAACCGCATACCGGGCAGCCGCCGGACGGCAAGAGGGCGGCGTCGATCCGATCAACCTCGCCCATCACGGCTCCTGATCAGCCCTGATCCTCGGTTGGGGCCGGCTTGGCTCGCTCGGATTCGCGGGCAATGCGATTGCGGCATTGAGCCGGCCGCAGGCCGCCGCGACAAAGTCTCCCAGACGACGAGCCATGGATGGCGGGTTGAGTGACCCTGCGACGCTCACCGCCGCCGAGGAGCGGCACGGCGCAGGCGGGGGTGCGGCCGCGAAGGCAGAGGTTTCTCTGGAGCGTCCGCCGGGACGAGTCTCGGGGGTCGGCGACCCGACCCCCTGCTCGGGCCGGCCGAAGGCCGGTCTGAATGACGTTTCGTTCTCAAAGCTGCCCACTGGACACACCATGGCCTTCCGGCCTTGCAGCGAGAGGGTCAGCCGCGACCCTCACTGCGTCGCTGAGCTTCGGGGCGAATCAGTCCACCGCTTGATTCCAAGGCTGCTGC
>CALDVP010000116.1 GCA_937924195.1 uncultured Lysobacterales bacterium | reverse complement strand
CTTCCACGCCGACCTCGCCGTTCCCGAATCTCTCGCCCGTCTCGCCGACCTTGCCCCAGCTGCGATGGTCTACCTTCCAGCGCCCGACGAGCGCACCGCTGCCGGCTATCGGCGCATCTATCGCGACGGCTTCGCGAACGTGCTCAACGCATTGCGCGTGCCGCCGCCGCGGGTGGTCTGGGTCGGCAGCACCGCAGTCCATCGCGATTCGGGCGCTGCGTGGCAGGACGAGGACACGGCACCCGAGCCCGAGGCCTGGAATGGTGTCGCCCTGCTCGAGGCCGAACGCTGGATCGCAGCGAACCTCCCGACTGCCATCGTGCTGCGACTCGCGGGCCTCTACGGTCCCGGCCGCGACTGGATGATCCGCCGCGTCCGGGCCGGCGATCCGTGCCGTTCGGATCCGCCGCACTGGACCAACCGGATCCACGTCGACGACGCCGCGGGGGCGATCGTCCATCTGCTGGGACTCGAATGCCCGGCGGCGCTGTATCTCGGCGTCGACGAGGAACCCGCGACCGACTGCACGGTGCTGCGCCATCTCGCCGGGCGGCTTGGATTGTCGGTCACCGGCTACGCCGACGCGGGAAGCGCGGCGACGGCCACCGGCAAGCGGCTCTCCAGCGCGCGGCTGCGTCGGAGCGGTTTCCGGTTCCGCTTTCCGACCTTCCGGGAGGGCTATGAGGCCATGCTCGGAGGGGTTCCTTGACCTTCGTCAGGCGCTGGCGCCGGGCATGGCGCCGGGGCGCCTTTACAGTCCGATGCCTTTGGAGGATGCTGCCCGGTATCTACCGAGGAGAGCCATCATGGCCAGCGTCGCGAAGGTGATCGAGGTTTCGGCGAGCTCGTCGAAGGGGCTCGAGGATGCGATCCAGGGTGGCCTGAAGAAGGTTGCCAAGACGGTCAAGCAGGTACAGGGCGCGTGGGTCAACGACATCAAGGTCGTGACCAGCCCCGAGGGCAAGGTGACCGAATGGCGCGTCAATATGCGTGTGACCTTCCTGGTTCAGTGATGCGCGATGGTGGGTCGATGCTGCGGCTCCGGGGCGCCCGGTGATCGCTGGCAGAGACCGTGACACGCGCGTTCGTGCGACGGAGGCGAAGCGGTAGCCAGGCGGCGCGCGAGTGGCGCACGGCACCATCGTTGACGACGATCGCGACCCGTTGGGACTGTTGCGTCACCGGATCGAGGATCGCGGCCACCAGGTCTCGATCTGGGTCGCGGGGTTGCGCCGATCGATGGGCGCGAGGTCGATGTGATCGAGCGCGAGTTCGCTCTCGCGATGTCCCTGTTCCGGAATCCGAGGGAACGGTCAGCCGCGAGGCGGTGCTGGTCGACGTTTGGTCGCTGCCGCCGCCCAGCTCGTCGCAGACCGTCGACACGCACACCAGCAGGCTCCAGCACAAACCCGGTCTCGGCGGCGAGCACGGCCGGCAACTCGGCGCGGTCTACCAGCACGGTCATCGCCTCGAGCCCGCCTGACCGCCGCGGCCGCGGCCGGCCGCACCGAATGAGGACCCCCGAATGCGGATGACCGACGAGATGCTCGCAACCTTCGAGTCACTGCTGGCCGAGGCCAAGGCCAGCGCCGACCCCGAACCGACTGCGATGGTGCTCGCGACCGCGACAGCCGGAGGGGAGGTGTCGGCCCGAACCGTGCTGCTGAAGGGCCACGACGCGCGCGGCTTCGTGTTCTTCACCAACAGCCTGAGCGTGAAGGGCCGGCAGATCGCGGAGAACCCCCGGGCCTCGCTGCTGTTCCTGTGGAAGCATGTCCGCAACCAAGTGCAGGTGCGCATCGATGGCCCGGTGGAGCGCATCGACGACGATGATTCCGATGCGTATTTCGCCTCGCGTCCGCGCGAGAGCCAGATCGGGGCCTGGGCCTCGCTGCAATCCGAAGTGCTCGATGCGCGCGAGACTTTCGACCGGCGCTATGCCCGGTACGCAGCCGAGTTCGAAGGCCGCACGGTGCCGCGGCCACCGCACTGGTTCGGCTACCGGGTGCGGCCGGCGCGGATCGAGTTCTGGTACGGGCAACCCTTCCGCCTGCACGAGCGCGTCGTCCACGAATGGCGCGACGGCGCTTGGGTGACCGGGATGCGCTATCCGTGAGCATCGCGGTCGACCGCGCGCCGCCTGGCGACGACGGGTTGCCTCGGCGCATCGTCTGCCTGACCGAGGAGCCGACCGAGGTGCTCTACGCCCTCGGCGAGCAGCATCGGATCGTCGGCATCTCGGGATTCACCGTGCGACCGCCGGCCGCGCGGCGGGAGAAGCCGAAGGTCTCGGCCTTCACCAGCGCGAAGATCGACCGCATCCTCGCACTCGATCCGGATCTCGCGATCGGTTTCTCGGACATCCAGGCCGACATCGCGCGCGAGCTCGTCCGCCACGGCGTCGAGGTCTGGATCAGCAACCACCGCAGCGTTGCCGGCATTCTCGGTTATGTCCGCCGGCTCGGGGCCCTGGTCGGTGCTTCGGCTCGGGCCGAGTCCTATGCCGGGGAACTGGCCGCGAACGTCGAGCGCATCCGCTTGCAGGCGGCGCAGCTGCCACGGCGGCCGAGAGTGTGGTTCGAGGAGTGGGACCAGCCGCTGATCGGCGGCATCCGCTGGGTCGAGGAACTAGTCTCGATCGCCGGCGGCGAGCCGATCTTTCCCGAACATGCGGGCGCGTCGCTGGCGAAGGATCGCATCGTCGCGGATCCCACCGAGATCGTTCGTCGGGCGCCGGACCTGATCCTCGGCTCGTGGTGCGGCAAGAAGTTCCGCCCCGAGCTGGTCGCGGCGCGCCCCGGCTGGACCTCGATCCCAGCGGTGCGCGACGGCGAGCTCCACGAGATCAAGTCCCCGATCATCCTGCAGCCGGGGCCGGCTGCGCTCGGCGACGGCCTCCGGGCGATCCACGCATGCATCCGCGCCTGGGCCGCGCGCCACGACTGAACCGAGGCAACGGGTCGTGTTGGCGGATCGGCCCTAGTCGCGCTCCTCGGCAGCCGGCGTCGCACCGGTCTCGGCAGTCCTCGTCGTCGACTCGACGAAATCGCGGACCGCGGGCGGCGGGTCGAGCGACGAATGGCCACCGGCATAGCGGCGCAGCACGCCATCGTCGATCAGCAGTACTTCGACCGCGTCCGTGCCTCCTGCGATCATCAGCGCGGCGCCGCTGCGCTCGCCCGGGCCCTCCGCGACCGCGTGCAGCACGCTGCCATCGACCCGCCATGGGCCAAGGCGCGCCAGGCGCTTCGCTGCCTCGGGCCAGTCGCGGCCGGTCGCTGCCCTGACTCGCCACGCCACGGCACGGTCCGACAGCACCTCGTCGACGGGGGCGCCCGACACTTGCCAGCCGACCAGCCGTTCGACGGGCAGGGCCGGCACCGGTCCGCAGCCGGCCAGGGTCTCGCGCACGGGGTCGGCCGATCCCGTGAGGTCGAAGTCGGCGCGCAGCAACTCGGCGTCCTCATCGATCTGGCTCAGCACCCAGGTCAGGCGGTTGGTCGCGCCGCCGATTGCTTCGGCGATCAGCGCTGCGTTGCTCGCGGCATTCGCTTCGCTGGCGAAGGCGAACGCGAATCGATGCGCGCGGCGCGACCCGTTGACGGCGAGGTCCACCGTGGGTGCGAGCAGACCGCCGCGGAGCCCCAGCGTGGCGAGTTTCTGATCCCGGGCCGGCGCGGTCGGTCCGTCGAAGGCCCCGAAGTCGAAGTCGGAGAGCCGTTCCGGCGCATCGATCAGCAGGGTCCAGCCCAGCGCGCCATCGGCGCCGGGCCGGCACAGCAGACGTAGTTCCGCCGCCGAACTCGCCTCGGCGACGCGGGCCTCGCCGCGCCAGCTGGCGTAGCGCACGCCGTCGTCGTCGATGCCGTGCTCGACCGCCGTCGCGAGCGAAGCCGTGACCAGCGTGAATACGGCGCAGATCGCGCGGATCGTGGAGCGGGCGGACATCGCTGTTCCTCTCACCAAGGCGGGATGAGGCTATCAGAGCAGATTCGAACGCACGCCAAGCAACCGGTAAGGCTGATCACGGTCCAGAGACAGTCGGCGTCCCGAAACGGACGAAGCCGCAGGTGAAGCCTTGCCGGCCTTCGCAGGCCCCGCATCACGTTCGTGTCGGATGCCGCGAGCGGGACGGATCGTCAACCGGATGCGCCGGCGATCTCGGCCCCCAGTCGCGCGACGAGACCGGTCATCCGCCCGACCGCGAGCGCCTGGTCGCTCGACGCGTTGCCGGCCAGCGCGCGCGCGTGGACGCCCTGCGCGATCGCGGCGAGTCGGAAGAAGTTGAAGGCCAGCGCGAAGTCCCAGTCGCGGACGGCGCGGCCGGTGTGCTCGGACCAGCGCGCGACCAACTCGGATTCCTCGGGGATGCCGAGCGCGGTGCGATCGGCGCCGCCGAGCCCTGGCACCACCGGGTTCTCAGGCAGCCGCAGCGACATGCAGTAGTACGCAAGATCCGCGAGCGGGTGGCCCAGGGTCGAGAGCTCCCAGTCGACCACTGCGAGCACCTCGGGACGGCCCGGCGCGAACATGAGGTTGTCGATGCGGAAATCGCCATGGACCAGCGCGCCGCTGCCGTCGTCGGCCGGGCAGTGTGCCGGCAGCCACTCGATCAGCGCCTCCATCGCCTCGATCCGCTCGCTCTCCGCGGCGCGGTACTGCTCGGTCCAGCGATGGACCTGGCGCGCGAAATAGTTGCCGGGCTTGCCAAAGTCGGCGAGCCCGATCGTGGCGGGATCGAGGGTGTGGATCGCGGCCAGGGTGTCGACGACCGCCGCGTGGTAGGCGCGGCGCTGCCCGGCCGGCACCTCGGGCAACGCCGGGTCCCAGTGGATCCGGCCGGGCACGAAGGCCATCACGTAGAACATCGAGCCGATCACGGCATCGTCCTTGCACAGCGCGAGCGGCTCGGCGACCGGGACCGGGCCGCCGTGGAGCGCGCGCAGCACGCGGAACTCGCGATCGACCGCGTGCGCGGAAGCGAGCAGCGGGCCGGGCGGCTTGCGGCGCAGCACGTAAGTGCCCGAGGCCGCGTCGATCCGGTAGGTCGGATTCGACTGACCGCCCTTGAACTTGGTCGCCGTGAGCGGGCCGCGGAATCCCGGCACGTGGGCTTCCAACCAGTACGCGAGCGCCGCTTCGGGGAGCGCCGCGAGTGGGGCGCTCACCGGCGATCCTCCGCTGCGCGCGTCATCGACTTCGCGAGCGCCATCAGGTGGACCTCGTCCGGACCGTCGGCGAGGCGCAGCGCGCGCGCGCCGGCGTAGGCGTGCGCAAGAAAGCTGTCGGCCGAGAGGCCGAGACCGCCGTGGAGCTGGATCGCGCGGTCGATCACGGAGCAGGCCATGCGCGGGGCGACGATCTTGATCATGCCGATCGCGTCCTTCGCGCCCTTGATGCCGAGGCGGTCGAGCTGGGCGGCCGCCGCCAGCGTCAGCAGCCGGGCCTGCTCGATTTCGCAGCGTGAGAACGCGATTGCTTCCTGCGCCATGCCATGCGCCGCCAGCGGCCGGCCGAAGGCGACGCGACTGCGTGCGCGCTCGACCATCGCCTCGAGCGCGCGCTGCGCGAGCCCGATCAGGCGCATGCAGTGGTGGATGCGGCCGGGCCCGAGGCGGCCCTGGGCGATCTCGAAGCCGCGACCTTCACCGAGGATCAGGTGATCGGCCGGCACGCGCACGCGATCGAAGCGGACCTCGGCGTGGCCATGCGGCGCGTCGTCATAGCCGAAGACGTGGAGCGACCGGACCACGGTGACGCCCGGAGCGTCGCGGGGCACGAGGATCATCGCGTGGCGGCGGTGTGGTTCGGCGTCCGGGTTGCTGACCCCCATCACGATGAACACCGCGCAGCGCGGGTCGGTCGCACCGGTGGTCCACCACTTCCGGCCGTCGACGACGTAGTCACCGCCATCGCGGGTGATCGTCGCGGCGATGTTGGTCGCGTCCGACGAGGCGACCTCGGGCTCGGTCATCGCGAAGCCCGAGCGGATGCGGCCGTCGAGCAGGGGCTCGAGCCAGCGCGCCTGCTGTAGCGGCGTACCGTAGTGGAGCAGCACCTCCATGTTGCCGGTGTCGGGTGCGTTGCAGTTGAAGACCTCGGGCGCGACCAGCGAGCGGCCCATCACTTCGGCCAGCGGCGCGTACTCGAGGTTCGAGAGGCCCGCGCCGCGCGCGGGGTCGGGCAGAAACAGGTTCCACAGGTCCTCGGCGCGCGCCTTGGCCTTGAGCGTCTCGATCACTGGCGGCACCGACCAGCGGGTCGCCGGGTCCGCCGCGTGCGCGGCGATCTCGGCCTCGGCCGGCAGCACGTGCGTGGCCATGAATGTCTCGAGCCGGGATTTGAGGTCGGCCGCGCGCGGCGAGAGCGGGAACAGCTCGGACATGGTGTGGGCCGTCAATAGTAGGTGTGGAGCTCGCGATGCTCCGGCGCCGCAAGGTGGGGAAGGGCGTTCCACGAGCCGAAGCGCCAGCGGCCCTCGGCATGGCGGAACTCGGCGAGCGCGCTGTTGCGGATCGAGAGGTTCAAGTCGATCGCGTGCGAGTCCGGGACATCCAGCGCCCACTGCGCCAGCTGGCTCATCACGCCGCCCGAGGACACGACCAGCACGCGGCGCGCGCCCGGATGGGCCGCGCGCAGCGCCTCGAATCCGCGCCGCACGCGCACCCGGAAGGCCGCGAAGCTCTCGGGCACCTCCCCATCGAGCCGGCCCTCGACCCAGGCACGCAGCCCGCCCTGCAGGAAGCGGAAGATCGCGACCAGGTCTGGGGTACGTCCCTCGCCGATTGCGGCAACCACCGGATCGTCCGGCGCGACCTGCCGGAACGCCGCCAGCATCGCGTGGTGGTCGAACTCGTCGAGCTCGGGCAGCACCAGCGCCTCCGGCAGCCCGGGGCGCGCCGCGCGGATGCCCGCGAGCGTCTCGCGGTGGCGCGCCATCGTGCCGGTGGCGACGGCCTCGAAGTCGAGATCTGGTCGGGCCGCGAGCCACTCGCCAAGCAGTCGCGCCTGGCGGTGGCCGAGCGGCGAGAGCTGGTCGTAGTTGGCGTGGCCGAAGGACGCCTGGCCGTGGCGGATGGCGACGAGTTCCATGGCACCGGTCAGCGTCCCTCGGCGACCAGCGGCTGGGCCCAGCGCAGCCGGTAGCTGCGCTCGTCGTCGCCCGGCCGTACCTCGGCCTCGAAGCGCCAGGTGTCGCTGCCCGCCAGGCGGAACTCGCCGAGATAGTGGATCGCGTTGGCCTCGCGAGCGGCCTTCATCCGCACCGCCTGCGACTGTCCGGCGAGGTTCTCGGCGGTCAGCGTGATCTCGGCCTCGACCGGCTGGCCGAGGCCGCCCCCGCGCATGTCGCGCACCGCGATGATCACGAGCCCACGCGAGGCCGAGCGCGTGATGCCGTTGCGGATCGCGACCTCCTGCGGCACGAAGTCGGCGCGAAACGCGTTGTAGTGCACCTCGTAGCCGCCGAAGGTGCGGAACTGGCTGGCTTCCGACGAGGACACAACCACGCATGCGGCGGCCACGGCGATCACGAGTGCGGTCGGTCGTCCGATCATCGCCGGCCCCTCACCCGAGCCGCAGCGCCACGGCGATCAGTGGGTCGACGAGCAGCACCTGGGCGATCCGCAGCGCCAGTAGCGCGAAGATCGGCGAGAGGTCGATTCCGCCGATCGGCGGGATCACGCGCGCAAAGGGCCGCAGCACCAGGTCGGCGATCGCGTACAGCAACGGCACGGCCGGATTGCGCATGTCGGGCGAGAACCACGACAGCAGGACCCGCGCCAGTGCGATCCAAAACAGCATCGACAGCACGAAGCCGAGCAGCCGCGCGAGGCCGAGCACCGCGATGCCCGCCGGGCCGACTTCGCGATCGAGCACCCAGGCCATCGCGACGGCCCACAGGACCGCGACCAGCAAGGCCAGCAGCACGCCGGCCAGATTCAGTCCGCGCCAGACCGGCAGTACCTGCTGCCACGGCATCAGCAGCGGGTTCGTGAGCTTGAACACGGCCTGGCAGATCGGGTTGTAGAAGTTGGCGCGGATGAATTGCAGCAACACGCGCAGCACGATGACGAACAGCACCAGCGCGAACA
>CALDVP010000115.1 GCA_937924195.1 uncultured Lysobacterales bacterium | reverse complement strand
TGCCGCACCACGGCAGCCGTTCGTCGTCATCGACCGCCTTCCTGCGTCGCGTCCGTCCCGAGTACGCGGTGTTCACCGTCGCCCATCGCAACCGACACTTGCACCCGTCGCCGGAGGTGGTCCGGCGTTACCGCTTGGTCGGGGCGAAGATGCTGGATAGCGCGGCCGCGGGCCAGGTGCGCTTCCGGCTGCATCCGGAACGCGGCGTCGAGGCCGCCGACGAGTGGCGTCGGACCGGGCGGCGCTGGTGGCACGCACCGGTGCAGCCGGTCGCCGAACGGGGCTGAGTCCGGCGCGGAGGGCGTCGCCGGTGGCGGTTCGCGGGCGATGGCGCCGCTATCATCGCGGCTTCGTCCGACGGAGCCTTCGCGTGCTCGACCTCTTGATCGCCGGCGGGCCCGGCATGATCCCGATCGTGATCGCCTCGATCCTCGTCGTCGCGATCGTGATCGAGCGCTTCTGGTCGTTGCGGCGCAAGGCGATCCTTCCCGACGGTCTCGGCGACGAGGTTCGCGCGTGGGCCCAGGACCGTCGCCTAGACCCGGCTCATCTCGACGCGCTGGAGCAGAATTCTCCGCTCGGTGCGGTGTTGGCGGCCGCACTGCGCGTGCGCCACCTCGGCCATGCCGCGATGCGCGAACGGGTCGAGGACGCGGGCCGCATCGTGATGCACGGACTGGGCCGTTTCCTGACCACGCTCGGGACGCTCGCGCTGATCTCCCCGCTGTTGGGCCTGCTCGGCACCGTGATCGGCCTCATCAACATGTTCCTCGCGATCATGCAGTTCGGTACCGGACAGGCGCAATCGCTGGCCGGCGGCATCGGCGAGGCGCTGGTCTGTACCGCATCGGGCATGGCGGTCGCGGTCCCTGCTTACATCTTCCACCGCTATTTCCGTGGCAAGGTGGGCGACTACGGCATCGAGATGGAACGCGAGGTGCTGCGGCTGGTCGACAGCCTCGAGGCGCCGGTCGGTGGGCCCGCTCGGCGGGGGGGCAAATGAAGATTGCTCCGGCCAGCGGCGAGGATGACCTCGAGCTCAACATCATTCCGCTCGTCGACGTGATGCTGGTGTTGCTGATGTTTTTCGTGCTGACCACGACTTTCGAGCAGCACACGCGTCTGCGGGTCTCACTGCCCGAGAGCGCCGGCGAGCCGGTCGCGGATGCGGACGACCCACTGGTGGTCGCGATCGACCGCGAGGGCCGCTTCTATGTCGGCGAGAACGAGGTCCTGAACCCCTCGCTCGATACCCTCAAGGAGGCGATCTCCTCGGTTGCCGGCGTAGCAGCCGGCGCCTCGGAACGCCGCGTCTTGCTGCGGGCCGACGCACGCACCGAGCACCAGCACGTCGTGACCGCGATGGACGCCCTCGGCCAGCTCGGCTACTCGAACGTCGGCATCGCGACCGTGAGGCCGGCCGAGGACGCGAACTGAACCGTGGACGCGCCGACCGTCCGGGCTGAGGTCGCCGACCCGGCCGCGGTCTACCGCCGGCTGCTCGGGTACGTCGGCCCCTATCGAATCTTCGCGGTGGTGGCCATATTCGGCATGGCGCTCGAGGCCGCCGCCGCTGGCGTGTTCACGTGGCTGATGCAGCCGCTGGTCGACGAGACCTTCGTCGCGCAGAATCCGGTGACGGCGCTGTGGCTGCCAGTCGCGATCCTGGGGCTGTTCACGGTGCGGGGACTTGCGACCTTCGCGACCGACTACGGCATGGCGCGGATCGGCCGCGGCGTCGTCGCGACCCTGCGCCAACAGTTGATGGCGCGGCTGATGGTCCTGCCCTCGCGCTGGTTCGACCGCGAGTCGAACCCGGCCGTGGTCCAGCGGCTGACCTGGTTCCCGGATCAGGTCGCCCAGGCCACATCTGACGCCCTCAAGGTGATCGTGACTGACACGCTGACCCTGATTGCGCTGCTGACCGTGATGCTGATGCAGAGCGTCAAGGTCACGCTGACGATGCTGGTGATGGGCCCGGTGATCGTCGGCATCGTCGCCGTCGTCGGTCGCCGCTACCGGCGCATCAACGCCAGCATCCAGGACTCGATGCAGGACCTCGCCCGCATCGGCGAGGAGGGCATCACCGGCCAGCAGCTGGTCAAGCTGCACGGCGCCGCCGCACGCGAAGCCGCGCGCTTCGGGGCGGTGGTCGAGCGCAACCGGCGCCTGCAGGTCAAGATCGAGGTGACCAAAGCCACCAGCTCGGCGCTGGTGCAGTGGATCGCGGCGCTGGCGCTCGCGATCATCGTCTGGCTGGCCGGCTACGAGGCCATGGCGGGGCGCCTCAAGGCGGGGGAATTCGTCTCGCTGATGACCGCGATGATGGCCATGCTGCCGTCGCTCAAGCGCATCACCAACGTGCAGTCGATGATCCAGCGCGGCGTCACCGCAGCCGACGCGATGTTCCGGTTGCTCGACACCCCGGCCGAGGTCGATGCCGGGACCGTGACCGTGGCCCGCGCCCGTGGCCGGATCGAGTTCGACGACGTGCGGCTGCGCTACGACTCGGCGCGCGAGCCAGCGCTGCGTGGCGTCTCCTTCGTCGCCGAGCCGGGCCAGGTGGTCGCAATCGTCGGGCGCTCTGGCAGTGGCAAGTCCTCGCTGGTGCGGCTGCTGCCGCGCTTCTACGAGCCCGATTCCGGCACGATCCTGCTCGACGGCGTGCCGATCGACCGGATCCGCCTTGCCGACCTGCGCCGGCAGATCGCCTTCGTTGGCCAGGACACCGTGCTATTCGACGACACGATCGCGAACAACATCGCCTACGCGAGCGAGGACCGCGCGAGCCGCGAGTCGATCATCGCGGCCGCCGAGGCGGCGAATGCGTTGGACTTCATCCAGGCGCTCCCGCAGGGACTCGACACGCCGGTCGGCGAGCGCGGCGTGCTGCTTTCCGGCGGCCAGCGGCAGCGTATCGCGATCGCGCGAGCGATCCTGCGCGACGCGCCGATCCTGATCCTCGACGAGGCCACGAGCGCCCTCGACAACGAGTCCGAGCGCCTGATCCAGCAGGCGCTGGAGCGCGTGATGCGCGACCGCACGACGCTGGTGATCGCGCACCGGCTCTCGACGATCGAGCACGCCGACCTGGTCCTCGTGCTCGACCACGGACTGGTCATCGAGCGCGGCACCCATGCCGAACTGCTGGCGCAGAGCGGGCTTTATGCCCAGCTCCACCGCATGCAGTTCCGCGACGACTGAGGGCGGCGGGATGCGCGCTGCGCTCTCGCGCTGGCTCGAATCGTTCTGGTACGGCGGCCGCCCGGTGCCGTTCTGGCTCGGCGCGCTCGAGCACGTCTACGCGGAGGCGCTGTGGCTGCGGCGTTGGATGTATCGGCGACGTCTGTTCACGGTCCGTCGCCTCGCCGCTCCGGTCATCGTCGTCGGCAATCTGACCGTCGGTGGCACCGGCAAGACGCCGGTGGTCGGCTGGCTCGCGCGCGAGCTGGCTCAGCGCGGCTGGCGACCCGGCATCGCAATGCGGGGGTACCGGGGCCGGGTTCGTGTCGCGACCCTCCTTGGACCGGACACCGACGCCCGCAAGGTCGGCGACGAGGCCGTGCTCCAGTACAAGGCCTCGGCCTGCCCGGTCGCGGTCGGCATCGACCGCGCCGAGGCGGGCGCTCTGCTGATCGATCGCGCCGGCTGCAACGTCGTGATCTGCGACGACGGGCTCCAGCACTGGGCACTGCGGCGGGACTTCGAGATCGCGGTCATCGACGGTGAGCGGCGCTTCGGCAATGGCCGTCTGCTGCCGGCAGGCCCCCTGCGCGAGCCCGCCGACCGACTGGCGCTGATCGACGCCGTGATCGTCAACGGCGGCGACACCGGGCCAGGCGAGATCCCGCTGGCCGTGGCTGGGCGGACCGCGACGAGCCTCCGCGAGCCCGGACGTATCGTCGACCTGCGCGGCTGGCGCGGGCGCCGCGTCCACGCGGTGGCCGGGATCGGCAATCCCGAGCGCTTCTTCC